>NZ_JBPYCR010000044.1:0-29112 GCF_051846915.1 Virgibacillus sp. W0181 | reverse complement strand
ATAAGGGAGGATCTGACCATGCAGGAAATGATTGACAAAATTTATCATTTAATTCATACACCGCTTGTTACACCTTATAATCTTTTAGATAATTCCAGGCTTAATAATTACAATTATGTAAAGTATTATCGGGAAGAAGCCGGACTTGTTTGTGAAATGGAATGTGATTTTGAATCTGATTTAGAGACGTTTTTTTACTTTTTTGATGAAAAGGATTATTTACAAAAAATAGAGCGAGATTTAGGTAGTTCTGAAAGGGAAGTGCTGTTCGATCGAGCAATTGAGGTTGAAAAACATAAACAAGCGTTTACAGAACGTAATTCAAATGGAAAAAAAGCCACTATTGGCTAAGCTTTGAACGGTGTTTGTCAACAAAGTTGTCGCATTTTATTAATGTTTAATAATTCTGCCAATCATAATCTGTATGCTTTGTGATTTTATTAGATTTTTCCGTGTATCATTTTTTGTTTTGTAGCTAAGACTAACTAAAAATTGTATAATGGAATTAGAAAGAATTATTCGGGAAGGAGACTTGTCATGAAAGAATTAAAGTTGGAATCCATTGAATTTAAACGAATTCTTCAGAACCTTCATCTAGAAAATATCAATCTTCATCCGTCTCTTCAAAAAAAGGTAATTGGATTAGTTAATTCAGGTGTTTCGATTACGCCAGATATTATTAAGGAAACATTAAATCGTGGGAAAATATAAAAATGACGATAATGATAAATACCTTTTGCAAAATAATTTGCTTGGAATAAAAACTTATGAGGAATTAGAGGAAGCGGAAGCGTTTGCTTTTTCACTGCGGGCAGCTGAATTAGAACGAGATGAATACCGTATAGGTGCTTTTACTGTAGAGAGTTTTAAAAGATTGCACGAACATCTTTTTCAAGATATTTATCCGTTTGCAGGTCAATTTCGAGATGTTCAACTAATGAAAGGAAGTACCCGGTTTTGTCAATCTCAATATATCAGCACAAATGTGTATAGTTTATTTAATCAGCTAAATAAGGAAATAGAATGGGAAAACTTAGAGGAAGCAGCAACTCGTTTGGCATTTTTTAAATCTGAATTCAATATGATCCATCCATTTCGTGAAGGTAATGGAAGAACTATCCGTATTTTTATTCGTGAATATGCGTTGTCAAGGTTCATAAGTTGGAAATATGAACAAGTTGATAGAGAAACATATATGCAAGCGATGATTCAATCAGTAACCAATCCTGACCGGTTACGTCAGTTGTTCCTGGGGACAATTTCTTATAGTGAATAGCTTTATAATCTTGATCATTCAGTTATAATTATCATTAAAACCACGGGAAAAAGCTTATGTTGTAGATTATCTGGGTTTTGAACTCAACGGCTAGTACTAGATATATTTTAAGCATACCATAGTCATTTACCGGAAGGGTTGGTTGCTATGTGGAACGCCTACGAAACATACCAGCCGCAGCCGGATAAAGGTCCTCGCAACATACTTCAACTATACAATCCGTAGTCGAATGAACGATTTACTCTGCAAAAAGCAATGAGAATAGCATTCCGATGAAATTAATTTCGAAGAGGAAGCAAAAGTTGACGTTGGTAACCAGGCTAGCAAACGTGACATTCCCCCCATTTTTGATCCGTCAGATATCCCTATTAACGCTGTATGTTTATGACAACAAGTAAAAAGCGTTTTGGAGGAGGGAGTTTACAAAAGTCTAGCAAAACTTCATGTCGCGGTATTGATCGATTCCTCGCTATTTAGCCTCAAAATAGAACACTTCCTATAATATAGTGATAAGGTTCCAAATTCGTGATATAATTTTCATAGAGGTGTTGCAAATATGAATTTGGAACAACGCATGCTCACTCCTTTCGTTAAGGCAAAATATTTGTCGGAGAAAAACTTTAGAAGATATGCGATGATTGTTCATTTCTTATATGAACAGCATGAATATTATTACGCGCCTCCTGCACTGCCGGAGGATATTTATAATTATATAACGGAAAATGATTCCTTGAAATTGTTAGATGAATATAGCGAAAAGCAATTGGATGAAGATTTGAAGCAGCTTGAAGAATGGGGAAATATTATTTCGCATGCCGATAATAGTCGAGTGAATAAAATTCAAGATTATAATCGCAGTCGATTGCGGTATCAATGTGCGGATGAAACGATTGAAATCGAGCGAATGCTGGAAAAATTGGATGGCAAAATCCATAAAATAAAAGGGTCATTGGATTCGAAAATGGTCAGTTCCCTATCGGCGCTTATTTTACGGTTTCAAAAAATGGACGTTGATCAAACACTGACAAAGGATGAACGAGCCGAGGTGCATGAGCTTTGGACAGATGTTTTAAAAAAGTTTGATACATTAAGAGAAGAAGCGTCCGATTATTTAGGTATTATTCAGAGTAAGAACATTGAGGAAGCGATGCAAAGTAAGGATATTAGTGTGTTTCGTGTGAAGTTTACGGAATATTTAACCGATTTTATTATTGCCCTGCAAAATAACACCCCTATTTTGGAATATGCTTTAAATGATATTCGGAATCGAGGGGTCGTTGATTATGCGATTGAAGCGATTGTTGCTTACCAAAAGGACAAGCCAAACCTGAAAGAAGAAATGACGGATGAAGAGATGGCTGACATTTATTGGAATCAGTGGACAGGTATTCAAAAATGGTTTGTGTCGGGGGCGTCCGGGGAACGGTATGTTAGCTATTTACTGCACCAAACAAATGAAACGATTAGCAAGTTCATGAAATTTCTGGAGCAGTTAACCGAACGCGAACAACAAATTAAAAGCAGAAGACATGAATATCTGCATTTGGCTAAATTGTTTGAAGCAGAGACGAATTTTGACAACTGTTTAAAAATGTTTGGTGCGATAACGAATATCGAACATCCGCCGCATTTCTTCTCGGAAAGGGATAAGGAGCTTTATCCCGATCAAACCATTGTTGAACAAGGAACGGAAGTAAAGCCATTGCAAAATGCGAAAACGGCGGGAATAAGGAAGAAGAAACAAATTGCCGTCATTGAACCGAGTGAAGAAGATAAACAATTATTGGAAGAGTTAAGACAGCGGAAAGCATATGAGGAAAAGCAGATCGAAGCATTCACCAGAAGGGGCAAAGTTGTTTTAAAAGAGGTGGATGAATTGGAAAGCTTTTTATTATATGCCATTTTAAATTGGATTAGTATGGCGAATGCGACCAGAACAAAGCGGGGCAATACGGATCATGGAGTGCATTTTAGTCTTTGGAAAAACAGTGATCAATTAATAACCGTTGACACTTCGGAAGGCACGCTGACAATGGATGATTATACGTTAAACTTTGAGGTGCAGTTGAATGATACATGATGTAGCGCAAGTGGACGCTGATGGAGGTAAAAAACAACTGAAGGAAGAAGTAAGGCAATGTATTCGGCTTTTGATCGAACGGTTTTGGGTGACGAGAGAAGATGATGAGGAATTATACTACCTGATTAAAGATAATGAAGTAGAAATAAAAGCTTTTTTCCGTGATACATTCCGTTATCGTTTAATTATTACGCATGAATTGGCCAAGCTGGAAAAAGTGCCGGTCAATATGTACAACTGGATGGGAAATAAGGAAATAAAAGGGCAAACGATTTTCCGGAGACAACGTGATTTTGTATTTTTCTTTTGTTTGCTCGCATTTTTGGAAGGTAAGGGGAAAGATGATCAATTTTCCTTGCAAAATATTTGCGAGGCGATCCAGGCGTATTACCCGCAAGTGAATGACGACGCGACTTTGCATGAACATGTGACCATTATATGGAAGGAAGGTTCCGGTTATCAAAACCGGCTGTCGCTCATTCGAGTTTTAAAGTATGCGATAAAAATGCATTTAATCGTTGTTGTTGATCAATATATTGAAGATTTTGCCGGGGATTCGTCGCATGATGTCCTTTTTGAGCGCACGCCATATGTGACCTACTTTTTACGTCGCTTCAAAGATATTTTTTCATGGGAAAATGTTGATGATTTCACGCAATTTTTAGAGCAAGAGAACAGTGAATATGTCGAAGCCAAACATCGTTTTTACCGGCGGTTATTTTTGGAACCGATTGTTTACCATCATGAAATAACCGAAGAAGAACAAGATTATGTAAAACGATTTTACTACGCGATAGAAAACAATGTTCAAAAGCATACAGGGTATGAGTATGAACGCTACAAGCACAATTCCGTATTAACGAAAACGTTGTACGTTCAAGGGGAAGTTGTTCACCCGGCTGAAAATATGTTAACGAATTTGATTTTACGTTTTGCCGGATATTTGTTGGCCCATTCGGCGCATGATTCGTTTTCATTTACGAAGGCATTCGATCTTTCTCATCACGAAATGCAACAAATATTATCGAAATTAAAAGAGACGGATGGCCGTTACTGGTCAAAAAGCTTTAAACAAATGACGTCGGAACAACTTCGTGTTGTCGTAACGAACTTTCTTTTCAATTGGAATTTTGCCGAAGAAAAAGATGATAAGACGATTACGATCAAAGAAGGTTTATTCCGGATTGTCGGTCATTACGATGCGGATGTAAGTCTTGATTCAAAGGGGGATAAGCAATGAACGAAACACTTCAACCAACGAATAGATGGCAAATGCATCGTGCGAAATTATTTAGTTTTTGGTATTATCCGGATCAGGAATTTTATTTTAAAGATGGGTGTGCCGTCCTTCGCGGGCATAATGGGAGCGGGAAATCGGTGACGACCCAAAGTTTGATCACTGTTTTATTGGATGGTGACGCCCGAAGTCATAAGCTTGATCCATTTGGCGGCCGAGAACGGACAATAACGGATACGGTGCTCGGTGAGGAAGGGTTGTTAGGGATCAATGAACGTATTGGCTACATTCTTTTGGAATTTAAAAAAGAAAACGCCGATGTGTACAAAACGATCGGTATGGGCATCGAAGCGAAACGGGGAAAAGCACAAAATAAAGTGTGGTATTTTATCGTTGACGGGAAACGTTTCGGCAATCATGATGGCTTTTTAAAACTATACAAAGAAGAAATGATGGAAGGTAGCTTTGCTAAAATACCGCTAAATGAAAATCAGTTTCGTCAGCTATTGGAGGAAAATAACCGTTGCGGGCGGGTTTTTACGAATCGGCATGATTATGCGGATAAAGTAAATAAACATTTATTCGGCTTCGATACGGTAGAAAGTTTTATGGGATTAATCGATTTGCTTATTCAAATTAGAAGTCCGAAATTGAGTGATAAAAGCAGACCTGAAGGCGTAGCGGAGGTTATTAATGACTCGCTTCCGCAACTGACGGATAGTGAATTGCGTCCGTTAACGGATTCGATTGAGTCGATTGATCGGATTGAAAAAGATTTAAAAGATACGAAACATGATTTTAAATCATTGGAGCGGTTAAATGACGTCTATATAAAATACAATCAGGCCGCAGTAGTTGAAAAAGCAACGGAATATGTCAAGGCGGCCAAACAATTAAAACAAGTAACCAACGAAATTTCCCAAACGGAAAAAGATGTACAGGCACAGTATATACGGCTTGATCAAATTGAATCGGAGCAACAGAAATTAACAAATCAACTAGAAGTAAAAAGGGAAGAATTACAATCGCTTGGTGTAAAAGATATTGAAGCGCTGGAAAGCCGGAAACAAGAAGCCGAAAAGGATCTATCGGCCTTAACGGATAACCTTAAATCATTGAATGCTAAGCTGGAGCAAACGCTTAAACGGAAGCGGGATGCGCAAACGAAAAAAGAAGCCTATGAAGTGGATTTTTATCATTATGAAAAGGAAAGCAAGCAATTTATTCAGGAATTGGATCAACTCGCCGGAGAGATGGATTTTACGAAACATGAGCAATATATGACGCATTTTATGACCAATCAAGACGCTGCGTATTCATTTTTGGCGTGGAGAGAAGAAGTACGAGCATACGGAAAATTTTTAACGACGATAAAGGCGGAATTGGAAAAACATACATCCTTACGAGAGAAGCTGCATCGGATTGATAATGATTTAGGCGACATTCAAATGAAAATGGACGCTTGTGCTTCGGTCATTAACGAATGTAAAGATAAAGTGGATGAAGCAATCATTAAGCTCGTTGAAAATATTCAATATTGGGCGGATCATGCCGTCCATTTACAAGTGGATAACGACACGACGAGCGGTTTAATCGAGAAGGCAGACGACGTATTTGATCGGCTGTCTATAGACGAATATACGAAGCCGTTAGTCAAGTTGTATGAACAACGAAAAGAAGAAAACCAAACGATCAAATTATCGATTCAACATCAATTGTCCGTCTTGGAAAGTGAAAAAACGAGCATCGAAAATGAGATTGAGGATTGGAAAAATAAACGCGAAATTGAACCGGATTTTGTGGCTAAAAAACGGAAAGACTGGGACGTGCTTGTAGACGCCGGAATTGAGTTTGTTCCTTTTTACGAGGCATATGAATTTTATGATGATGTGAAGCCGGAAGAAGCGATCCGTTATCAACATGCTTTACTTGAATCCGGGATTTTATCTGCCGTCATTGTTAAGCCGGAAGATGTGGAAAAGGCAAACCAGTATACAACGGTTTTGGAATACGGCAAGAAACAGGCGAAAAATTTATCCGCCATCTTAAAAGCGAGCAATGATGACCGTTTGAATGCGTTGCTTACGTCTATTTCCGTTGAGGAAGTGGATGGTACGTATATTTTATCGAATGGCACGTTTCGAAATGGTCTCGTGCAAGGGAAAGCTTCCCCGATGGAAGAGGCGCTTTTTATCGGAAAAGCGGCAAGGGAGCTGTACCGAAAAGAGAAAATCCGCCAGTTGGAGGAAGAACGGACCGATATTGTTGGAAATATAGAGGAAAAGCGGAATCAGCTGACGGAAGCGGAACAAGTATATTTGAAAATTGAAGCGGAATATGAGGCATTTCCTTCTTTAGATGATTTGAAAGCATTATATTCGGCAATCACCACAGAACAACAAACGATTACGGAAGTGTATGAGCCGCAAAGGAATAAATTAAGTGAAGAATACAGGGCTGTCGATCAAGAAAGTAAGACATTGCTTGCACAAGTGAAAGCTAAAATGGATTTTTCAGAATTGGACTTAACCGTCGAGGCATTTGAGGCGGAAGCGGTCATGCAAAGAGATTATTTGGAATGTGTGCAAGATATCGAAATGTCTTTTACGAAAAAAATGAATGCAAAAACCGGAATGGCGGACTTTCAGCAACGATGTACGGAGTATGACTCACAGGAGGAAGAGGACCGCTCAAGTATTGTGGACAATGAATTAAAAATAGATAAGGAAAACGAACGGATCCAAACGTATGAAAACCGTTTAAAAGAACTCGGTTCGGAAGATATTCGAAGACGGATTAAAGAGCTGACGGCCGAAATTAATGTAACGATTCCCGATCGACGTGCGGAACTGATTGAAGAAAAAACAAATGTAACGCGAAATATAAAAGATGGGGAAGCATTCATCGACCGACAAAAAACGAATGAAGTTCCGTTTAAAAAGATCGTTTATGAAGCATGGGAAAAAGAATTTCTGGCCCATTACAATCTAGGTTATTTAATGATGGAGGATACACTTGATGGGAGCCTCGCCATTGCCAAAGCCATTGAAAAAAATTACGGGACAATGATTGATAAAAATCGGGACGAAATAACCAAATTAAAAAACAGATTGACGAATACGTTTCAAATGCAATATATCGAGCTCGTGCATTACGAATTGGAAATGGAAGAGAAAAAATCGGCTGATGTCCCAATTTTTGATTCGGACGATGATACGAAAATGGCGACAATCCATTTAATGGCAGAACAAATGACCCGCATCGTCATAACGATGAATATTGATGGGGAGCGTGTGCCACCAAGGTATGCCGTCAAACATTTAAACGAACGGATCGAGCGTTTGGAAATCGATGTAAATGAAAAAGACCGCGATTTATATGAACGAATTCTCGTCAATACATTAGGCGACACCATTCGCAGGAAAATCCAGTATGTCCAGCGCTGGGAAAAAGAAATGAAAAAATTTATGGAACATGAAAATTTAATTAAGTTTCGTTTAGCTTGGAAACCGAAGAAAAGGGAAAATGAAGAACAGTTGGACACTTTAAAGCTCGTCGAAGCGTTGAAGCGGGATAGCCAATGGATTGATGTCGACGAAATAAGCAGTCATTTCCGTTCCAAAATCAAGCTGGCACGTCGCCGGCATGATAAACAAAATCATAAAGAATACAATTTGAAGGAAATAATGCGCGAGGAGCTCGACTATCGTAAATGGTTTGAGTTTGAAATTTACTTTACGAAGAAAAATGACAAAGAAAGAAAATTAACGCGTAAGTCGTACGGTGAATTGAGTGGGGGTCAACGTGTATTGGCGATGATCACACCGGTGCTTGCTGCGTTGTATGCGAAATATTCCGAAGCGAGCCCTGAATGCCCGCGGATCTTCACGTTGGATGAAGCATTTTCTCGCGTCGATGATGATAACGTAAATATTATGTTTGCGTATATTCAGAAATTGAACTTCAATTATATTCTTAATTCCCAATCGTTATGGGGATGTTTTTCCTCTGTTCCATCGTTAAACATATACGAATTAAGCCGGCCAGAAAATAGGCCGTACGTGCTCATTGATTCGTACTACTGGAACGGAAAGAAAAAAGTGAGAACCGAAGCGTTGAAAGGGGAGGAGGCGGTTGTACCTTCTTGATGAAATTACAACTATTTTTAAAAGGGAAAAGGGCTTTGACCGCCTTTTTTCCCTTTTTATTAAAAAGTATAAAAGTTACGAACGGGTCGAAAAAGGAATTTCCGTTATTGTAAATAATCCGACCGAAGAAGAAAAACAGGCGATTTCCGGATTGATCGGAAAAGACTATTCAAAAAACAAGTCAATCCAACTATCTGCTGAAAGAATGGAACGCGCTATTTTGAAAACAAAATATGGGAAAATGCTTGATTCCATTTCCTTTCAAGAAATAGTGGAACGTTACAATGGGGAACCATTAGTGAGTTACCGTGAGGCTGAGGCAGTTTTTCTTGCCAAACGAGCGGATTATTTTGCTCGTTTTCAAAAGGAAGCTTCTTCGAGTCTATTTGTGGAATTGATGGAATGGATAAAGGCGGCGGGGAATAACCGGTTTTATCAATGGTACAACCAGGATAAAGCGAATTTAACGAAGTCCTTAAAATATTTGGATAAGGCATTGGCATTATTACCTTTACCGGAGCATGAATATCTACCAGTATTTGCTTCAAACGCCACAGGAAACCCGCATGCTTTTGATGCTAGTGAACCGGCTGGCAAGCTATTTATTTATGCGCTGCAAATAATTCGCTCGTTTGATAGTGATTGGGAAATAAGAGAATTGAACGCCGAACAAACGGCACAACTGTTGGACCACTTTAAAATAATGAAAGATGATTTGCTTAATTTTGTTTCTGTGTTTAATGTAACCGGAACGAATAAGGATGGGAAACAAAATTTCCTCCTTCAAGGGGCGGCGCAGGAAAAAGCGTTTTTTCACTTGCCGTTGAAAGAAGTTGTTAAATTGGATCGTGTTGATGCAGCTTCAAGAAAAAAGCGGATATTTGTAATTGAAAATTCAAGTGTTGCTTCACACGTTGTTAATGAATTAGTAAAACATAACATAAATGAGACAATCATATCCGGAAATGGGCAATTTAAACTGGCAACACTGAAATTTCTCGATGCCTACGTAGCGAATAGTGGCGTCATATATTACAGTGGCGATTTTGACCCGGAAGGCATCGGAATGGCCATTAAGTTGAGGAAACGTTATGGAAGCAAGTTGAAGTATTGGAATTACGATGTGGGAAGTTACCGCAAATCGTTGTCGAATGAGCCGATATCGGAAAAGAGACTAAACCAATTAAACAATATAAACGACCCATTTTTTCAGTCGCTGATAGAAGAAATAAAAAAAGTGAAGAGAAGCGGCTATCAAGAGAAGCTGCTTGTCCGCATAACCGAGGAGTTCTTGCTAGGGAAATGGGATTAGGGAGTTTATGTTGTGGATGATTGAGTCGGGAAGGAAAATGGCGACTTTTATAGAACTTATGTAAAATAAAAGTGTTCGTAGTTATATTTTGAGTAAAAGTGGTGGCTCTTTTGAGACATAACAGATGGTTTGCCTTATGTATTATTGCATTAGCCGTACTTTTTTCTTTAAGTCTATGGTTTAGTGCTTTAGTAGTAATGTTTGATTTAAAAGTAAAATGGAACTTAAATCCATTGACAGAAGGGTTCGTATCCTCCTCTATACCAGCTGGATTTGTTATAGGGGCATTTATTAGTGCATATTCAGGGTTGGCTGATAAATATAATGCTAGAAATATATTTGTAGTATCTGCTACTGCCGGAGCATTATTGAATGGATTATTAATTTTTGTTGATTCAGCAACTATAGGAATTACTTTGCGGGGATTAACCGGATTATCTTTGGCAGGCGTGTACCCGATTTCCGTAAAATTGATTTCTCAGTGGTTTCCTAAACAAAGAGGCACAGCTACTGGCATATTGTTAGCAGCACTAACAATGGGCTCCGCTTTGCCTCATTTAATCTCTGTTTTTGTATTTGATTTGGATAGCCGTTTTGTACTGCTCATTTGTTCGGCTTTGTCACTTATTGCTGCATTTTTAATTAAATTCATCTTAGTCGAAGCACCTGTTAAGACCCAAAAAGCACCATTCTCCTTGGGGTTAATTAAAAACGTCGTAAAAAATAAACCAGTTATGCTCGCCAATTTTGGATACTTCGGTCATTCGTGGGAGTTATATGGCATGTGGGCATGGATTCCTTTATTTCTTTCAGAGAGCTTTATGGAAGCCTCATCTTCAAGTCGTTTGATCAGTCCACTTGTTTCTTTTATCGCCATAGGAGTAGCCGGGTTAATAGGAGCAGTAGCAGGTGGATTAATAGCAGATAAAATTGGACGTTCTAGATTGACCATCATTGCAATGTTAGTTAGTGGAATGTGTGCGCTTTGTATTGGCTTCAGTTACGGGAGCAGTATTTGGTTAACTTCAACGATCGCAATTATTTGGGGTGCATCCATTATTGCGGATTCTGCACAGTTTTCTGTTGGTGTATCGGAATTCTCGGATAGCAATTATGTAGGAACTGCACTGACACTTCAGATGTGCGTAGGTTATTCAATTACTATTTTATCGATAAATATTATACCTATCATCCAGGAACTGGTTGGATGGAGATGGGCTTTTTCAATTTTAAGTATCGGCCCCTTGTTAGGTATTCTAGCAATGATGAAGTATGAAAACTATGAAAGACAGTTGAAGGATGGGTAGATAGAGAGTTTGTAACAAGTGCTGAAGAACTCGGGGAGTTATTATTTTGGTGAGATGATCTAATACAAACAATGGTCCCTCTACGCTCGGTGGTGAGATATACATTTACGTAATTCATAGTCTATTATAATTTTGATTGCAAAATTCACTGCTTCTATCATCCAATAAACGCCATACCAAAAGTCGAAAAATTCCTTTTGGCATGACGTTTCTAAATTACTTTTTTCTATCATATTTCCAATTATTACTTTCTAAATCATTAATTAAGTCGACCAAGTAATCTACTACAATACGTAACATCTTCTCTCCTTTCTCCCTAGTGGCTTTTGTTGGATCTCCGATAGCACCTGTCTCTGTGATTTCAGTTATATCAAATATAACCGAGCCGTGTTCACTTAATTTAATCATATCGTCAGGCATTTGACAGATTGCATCATCAAGATTTACTAAATCTGGTTTAACTGCCATTGTAATAGAAGTTTCACCTTCTCCACCATGACCTAGACCATCCCAAACTTCAAAGTCATCTTTCATTTTGGCACCAGTTATTTCCCACCAAGCAGGTATATAAATCATAGAAGCATCTTTATACTTTTCCTTAACATTACGTGCAGCCACTTCCAGCGCTGGAATATTCCCATCGTGCCCGTTTAAAATTAGAATATTTTTAATGCCATGATGTATTAAGCTTGTGAAAATATCTTCTGCTACAGCAATAGTCGATTCATAGCGCAATGAAACTGTTAGAGGAAAATGATTGTAGTGAATGGATGTACCATACGGAATCCCTGGTACAACTACCGTTTTATCTAGTTTTTCGGCTACTCTTTTTGCAATTTCAGTTGGTACAAAAATGTCTGGCCCCAGTGGACTGTGCCATCCATGACTCTCACAAGCACCAAAAATTGTTATGGCACTATCAATTTGATCGTTTTCCAGCATCTCTTTGACTTCTTTTCCAGTAAATTCATTCAAAAAAACTTTCTTCATCAAAACATACCTCCTATGACTATTCATTTATGAAAAAGTACTTCATCTTAAACGCTAGCTTCTTTTACTTCTTCTATATCCCTTTTGGCATCGGTTACTTTATAGACTATTGGATATAAAATAATTGTAATGAATAATGCGAACAAACCTGAAGGCAAACCAAATGGAAGTGGGATAATATACTGGAATGATAAGCCTAATAGTGCTCCAATTGTAAAAGTTACAATACCAGCATATCTATATTTAGGCTGTGCATTTATTTCATCTATATTGTAGTTCTGCTTTTTAACGATAAAATAATCTGCAATAATTGGTCCTGCTAAAGGCAGAAATGCTGCTCCTAAAATGGTAATGAAATCAGCAAAAAACATTTCATAAAATGCCATAGAGCCAAGGATTGTGCCTAGAATACCAGTGAAAAGCACAATGTTTTTTCGTTTTACAGGTTTCTTATATGATGCCAACACTGGACCTGCATAAAGTGAATTACAGTATAGTTCTGCATTATTGGTTGTCCATAGAGAGGCAGTCCAAGCAACTACACCAATAAGTGCAAGTAATAAACCCTTTTCAAGCATCCACTCTACATAGTTAAACTGTCCAACAGATACAGCACCAATGTAACCTACAATATTTAATAATGGATTCGTTAAAACGAAACAAGCTACAGCCCCAGCAAAGACCCCTTTTACTGTTTTATTAAAACGAAAGAAGTCAACACCCATAACAACCCCTGCGATCCAGCTACCTGTAACTACTGTGATTGCATTTCCTAAACCTAACCCGCCCAACTTATTAGCTTCCGTTAGGAATGGTGCAATTCCTCCACCTTCATTTAACATTCCAACTCCAACAATTATAGCGATAATCAATATTACTGGTGCTATAGGTGTTGCTACTCCTTCAATGGCTTTAATGCCAAAATAAGCTGTAAGAGTAAAGATTAACCCAAAAACAAAGCATGATAGAAAGTTTTCAAGTGTTATAGGTGGTATATTTTCATAACCTATTAATGATGGATTAAACACAGTTATTCCTGTAGGGTTCCCAATAAAAGATCCCCAAATTTGCCCTACCATACCTGTAATGCTTGCAAACCAACCTAATGTGAGTAAAGCCATAATAATTAATGGTAAATTTGTACCTATTTCTCCATATGAGTACCTTGAAATTAAAGCTAAATTTAAACCGGTTTTCTGTGCAATCACACCAAGTAAAAAAGTTAAAATAAGTAATGATCCCATACCTATTATAATTGCCCATAAAGCAGTTATCGGAGGTATTCCTGGTTGGCCTCCAAAACCTGCAAGTACTCCACCTACAAATAATCCAGTGACAACATAACCAAAACCTACCCATACCATTACTTGTTTCCAAGTAGACCTTCTTTCTGACATTGGTACAGATGAAAGCATTCTTTCCCCATCTTCAAGTAAGGTTTCATTTTCTTGAATACTATTAGTCATTTTGTTCCTCCTTTAATTTATTACTGCCTTTTAAATACACGATTACGAGTATTTTCAATATGAGATATCATCAATTCCTTTGCTTTTATTGCCTCCCTCCTTTTAATGAAGTGGATTAATTCTAAATGTTCATTTTTCATTGCTTGAGGGTTGCCCAACTTTAAATCAATGTATAGGATTCGTTGCATCCTTTCTAAGGTGTCGTTTACTAAATTAGTCAAATATTGATTGTTAGCGATTTCAGATAGATTCAAATGAAAAGCTAAATTTGCCTTCATAAATCCAATTTCACTATTTGAAGCCCTTGAGTTGATCGGGGTGTTAGCTATTGATTCTAGTCTTTTTATATCTTCACTTGTCGCATTTTTAGTTGCTAATTCAATTACACCTCCTTCCAATAAATTTCTTATTGTAAAAAGATCATCAAGTTTTTTGAAATCTAATTGGCTCACCATATATCCTTTAAAAGGGATAATATCGAGCAACCCTCTTTGAACTAATCGGTTAAAAGCATCTCTGACAGGAGTATTACTAATCTTGTAGCTTTTAGCAATCTCTCCAACAGTTATCAGTTCTCCTGGTTTCAATTTCCCATAAATAATCTTCTCTTTAAACTCTTCAGTAACTTTGTCAGAAAGAGACATTTTTTCTTTTTTCGTCATTAAATTCACCTGTTTTGTTTTGATCTAAAGTAACAGCGATATATCGCTGAAGTATTTGTAGTTATTATAGACACATTATAGAGAATAGTCAATACAATTTGATTATTTTACTTATTTAAAAAATAATTTTTTTGCTTAATTTATTAGAGTTAGTTCTGAATAGGTTAAGGATTCTTCTTATAATTTAAATTATCGAGTTTTCTCCCCTTTGTCGTAGCTTCTTACTCAATACAATATCCTCTTCTCAAACAGAAACCTAGTTAAAAATATCTAATTATTGAAACTTTTCTTTTTATTTAGTATCATTAACACATATATGCAAACGCTTTCACGAACCTTTTCGAAAAGGAGCTGATAAAGGACACGTATGCGCAATGTTATTGTGTAGTCTTAATTTAATCCACTGTTTATCACAAAAGGAGGAAAGTAAATGGGGATTCCGAAAGAAAAGTTAGTATGGATGTACGAAAAAATGGTTCAAATTAGACATTATGAGGAAACGATGGAAAAAGTTTATATGGAAGGTAAAACGCCTGCATTTAATATTGGCGCTGGTACTGTGCCAGGAGAAATGCATTTATCGAATGGACAAGAGCCTGCAGCAGTAGGGATTTGTGCACATTTAACAAAAGAAGATACGGTAGCTTCGCCGCACCGACCGCACCACCATGCTATTGCAAAGGGAGTAGACTTAAATAAGATGACGGCAGAAATGTTCGGGAAAGAAACAGGCCTCGGAAAAGGAAAAGGCGGACATATGCACTTGTTTGACCCTGACGTAAAATTTGCATGTAGTGGAATAGTTGGGGCAGGCATTCCACAAGCTGTCGGTGCTGCACTTGCTGCGAAGAAGAGAGGGACAGATGCTGTTGCGGTGGCCTTTATCGGAGAAGGGGCAGCAAATGCCGGTTCTTTTCATGAATCACTTAACTTAGCCGCTTTATGGAAACTACCAGTTATTGTCGTCGTCGAAGATAATCAATATGGTATTTCTGTACCAAAGGAAGTGGCAACATCTGTAGAATCGAACCATTTGCGTGCGTCTGCCTATGGAATCGTCGGGGAACGTGTGGACGACAATGACCCGATCGAAATGTACAAAGTGTCCGAACGAGCGGTAAAACGGGCAAGAAATGGGGAAGGTCCAACAATTATTGAAATAGAGACATATCGTTTTCTAGGACATTTTCAAGGAGATCCGGAGCTTTATCGGGGTGAAGGTGAAGTGCCAGCTTTACGGGAAAAAGACCCAATCAATCGTCTTAAGGCATCTATTCTATCGGAAGGGTTGGCTGATGACGCTGAGTTAGAAGAACGGGAAAATCGTGTGAAAGCGTTAGTTGATGAAGCGTATCAATTTGCTAGAGAAAGTGAGTACCCGGAGCCTGAAGCTGCACTGGAAGATCTTTTTGTAACGCCTTAATAAAAGATAAAGGAGGATCTCGCTATGGAAACTGCAAAAAAACAACGATTATTAACCGGAAATAAAGCAATGGCCGAGGCGATTGCACTTGAAATGGAAGAAAATAATGAAGTATTTGTTTTAGGTGAAGATGTGGGAAAGTATGGAGGTATTTTTGGATCAACGGAAGGACTGTTGGATAAATTTGGCCCCGACCGGATTATGGATACGCCAATTTCTGAAACAGCCTTTATTGGTGCTGCGATCGGAGCGGCTGCTGAAGGAATGCGACCAATTGCTGAGCTAATGTTCGTCGATTTTTATGGAGTTTGTATGGATCAAATATATAACCATATGGCCAAAATCCCTTACATGTCGGGTGGTAATGTAAAATTGCCGATGGTTCTCATGACTGCGGTTGGTGGTGAATATAATGATGCCGCCCAGCACTCCCAAACGCTTTATGCAACATTTGCCCATCTCCCTGGAATGAAAGTCGTTGCTCCAACTACGCCACATGATTTAAAGGGGATGATGACATCTGCCATCCGTGACGATGATCCAGTAGTGTTTATGTTTCATAAAACGCTTCAAGGATTAGGATGGATGGATCAATTGGATGCATCTGTCGGACATGTTCCGGAAGAAGCGTATACCGTTCCATTAGGAAAAGCAAATGTTGCTCGCGAAGGTGCTGACATTACGATTGTAGGCATCCAAATGATGACCGTATATGCACTTGAAGCAGCAGAAAAACTAGCGAAGGAAGGTATAAATGCTGAAGTCATCGATCTGCGCTCGCTCGTGCCGCTAGATAAGGATACAATTATCGATTCCGTTCGAAAAACACACCGGTTATTAGTCGTTGATGAAGATTATTTGTCGTATGGGATGACAGCCGAAATTAGTGCTGTAGTCGCTGAAGAAGCATTATATGAATTGGACGCTCCGATACGAAGACTAGCTATACCGGATGTTCCTATTCCATATAGCAGGCCGCTGGAGCAATTTGTCGTACCTAGTGCAGACAAAATCTATGAAACAGTCAAAGACATGCTGGACGAAGATTAATGCGCAAGGAGTGCAAAATACATGGCAGATATTATCCTACCAAGAATGGATGAAGACTATGATGAAAGCTCGGTCATATTTTGGCATAAACAAGAAGGAGACTCCATCCAAAAAGGCGATATTTTAGTTGAAGTCCAAACTGAGAAAGCAGTTCAGGAGCTGGAGGCAGAGACAGACGGTGTTTTAGAAAAAATAGTAGTGGTAAGGGGCGAGGTCGCAGCCATCGGGGATGTTTTAGGTGTTATTTCGGAAGGTGGAACGGACACTTCAAATGCAGAGGTAACTTCCGAAACATCTGAGACTCCTGTGGCAGCTACGGCAGAAGCAGAACGAAGGGAGCGCTCTTTCGTTAGAGTCGCCCCTCGTCTTCGCAGACTGGCAAAGGATCTAAATGTAGATCTCACAAAAATTCAAGGGACTGGCAATGGAGATAAAATTACCGAAAAAGATATTCGTACGGCTGCAGAAGTAGGCAGTTCAACGGTTGGTGAAAAATTGACTGGGATTCGACGAACAATTGCATCACGGATGAAGGAGAGCTTGCAAAATAGTGCTCAGTTAACAGAAACAGCATACGCGGATGTGACAAAGCTTGCTGATTTTCGGGATAACTATGAAAAAAAGATAAGCTGGAACAGTTGGATTTTATATGCTACTGTAAAGGCGTTACAAGAGCATCCCTATATGAACGGAACCTTTGAAGGTAACATGTGGAAAACAAGTAAAAAAATCCATCTAGGCGTTGCAGCGGATGCTGAGGACGGGCTATATGTCCCGGTTGTAAAGAATGCTGACAACTATAAGCCCGTAGATCTCGATCATGAAGTGAAAGCGTTAGTACAAGCAGTTCATACGAAAAAGATAGATTCCCAACAATTATCTGGGAGTACATTCACCGTAACAAATTTAGGAGGCTATGGGATTCATTTCTTTACACCAATCATTAATCCTCCTGAAGTCGGTATCCTCGGCGTCGGAAAAATTGAAACATACCTCGCTTTGGAGGATGGATCGGTAATTGAACGAATGCGGCTTCCGCTAAGCTTAACATTCGACCACCAAATCATTGACGGTGCGCCAGCTGCACGATTTTTGCAAACATTAATAACGTATTTAGAAGAAATGCCGAAAAAAATGGTGTAACAAAAGCTTGTATTCTCCCTGCGTCAGTTGTGCAGGGAGTTTTCTTTGAGTTTTGTGTAGAAGGTAATAAAGGATGTGCTTCTTAAAATGCTGTAAAAACAATGCATGTATTAAGGTAAACAATCAGGACTTTATATCTAATAATTTAAAGAACTATGAAAGAGGTGCTCCTATGAGGAACGATAGCATGAATCAATTTATTGAAGTTACAAAGAATTTAGCGATGTTATTGGATGTCGACTTAAATGCTATTCGTTTTACAAATAAAAATGTGGAAGATGAAACGTATTTATTACTAAACCATTCGCTTTCATTTAAAGAAGACGACAAGATAACGATTTCTTTAGCGGTAAATCAACATGTTGAGTTATCATTTGCACAGAAAATTGAAAAGGAAAAATCCAACTTACTAAGCAGTATACTAAAAAAACAATGGGAATATATTGAAAGAATTCAAGATGTACAATATCAATTAAATGCGAAAGACTTGCTCTTGTATAGTTCAAAAACTCTATCATCGTCTTTACGACTAAACGACGTTTTGAAGCAGATATTGGATAACACGTTAGAAGTGGTTGAAGCTGCAGATGCTGGCAGTATTTATCTTGTCGATGATGAAGAAACGTATTTAATTCCAAAGGTGACAAGCGGGTTTAATTGGAAATATATTAAGCATATTAAGTTTAAACCAGGAGAATCCATAACAGGGCTCACGTATTTAGAGCAAAAACCAATTATGTTTGAGCATTCAGATGATGTATATGAAGGGATGTCAACGATTAGTAAGGAAAACAGGAGATATTTTGACTTGGCAGTTCCTAAAGTATCCGGAGGTGTATCGGCGAAGTCTAAAAGTGCGATGTGCTGTCCATTTATTATTAATAATAAGTGTTATGGTGTCGTTTCGATTAACAACTTTTTGTCAAATGCTCATTTCAGAAAGGAGGATTTACAGCTTTTAGAAGCGGTTTGTAATCAAGCTTCTATGGCAATGGAACGAGGATTTTTGTTTGAGGAAATCGAAAATCAAGTGCAAAGTTTAAACCTATTAAATAAGGAGATTGAAAATAAAAATACGCGACTAGAGTTTGCAGCAAGAACGCATGAAAAATTGACAAATATTGTGTTACAGCAAAAAGGATTTGAAGAAATTGCAGAAACGGTAGCTCAAATTATACATAAAGAAGTTATAATCTATGACAGCTTTTCTCAGCAGTTAGCGAGTACGGTGGAAAAGGAAAGTGTGCTTCACCATATTCCACATTATATGGATAATCTAAGGGTAACCATTGATACAAAAAGGAAAATTACAATGGAAGATGATCCATATATCATAAATTTTTTACCTGTTATAGGTGCGGCAGAACTGAAGGGGCTTATTGTTGTAAAAGGGATGGAGAAACTCCGTAATGACGAGATTATTGCACTGGAGCAAGCGAGCACAGTTGTTGCATTAGAATTGTTAAAGCAAGAATCGATTGAAGAAGAAAAAGAACAAATGAAAGGAGATTTTTTAGAAGATGTTATCGAAAATGTAGATTTGGAATTAGTTAAAGCACAAGCACAGCATCTTGGCATTAAGGAAGGGAAGAAATACAACTTTATTTCCATGCAAATTGACCAGCCGCAAGGATTGCAGATAAAGATAAAACGGCTGAAATGGATTATTGAACAAATAATCGTGCAAAAAAATCCTGGGAGTATTTTGTTTTTAGGGAAAAATGGCATTCATGCATTAGTTTGCTGGAATGATAATGATAAAGAAGATGAGCTAATCGACAAGTGTTTTGCATTAATTGAGGAATGGAAAAAAGCAGTTACGTTCCATTTAAATGGACAGAATGTATCTTGTGTTATTGGTCGGTTTATTAATAAAATCGAGAAATTATCACAATCGTATTTGGATATTGTGAAAGGAGTAGATATTTTAAATCAAAAGAAGCTTAAAAATAAAATTATCACCTATAAAGATATGGGAATTTATCACATGATTATGAGGCTAACAAAGGAGGAACAATACCAATTTGTATATGATCATTTAAAACCGTTAATTGATTATAAACACAAAAATAAATCAGATTTATTTTTAACGCTTGAAGCATATTGTGAATTTAATCAGAAGGCAGATAAAGTTATTCAACATTTGCATTTACATAAAAACACGTTTACCTATCGCTTGAAAAGAGTTCAAGAAATATTAGGTGTTGATTTAACGGATGCAAACAACTATTTAAACATCTTATTCTGTTTTCGAATGATGGACACTTTTAGTGTAAAGAGTAAATGGTTAAAATTAGATGAATAAAAAAACCGCAATTTTATGTGCTAGCACCCATAAATATAATGGAATAATTGTGAAAAAATACTAAGATTTATTTGTCATAATATTCGATAATATTAGTAATCATTAAAAAACTTATGGGGAGGTACAAAAATTGTGTTTTTATGTCTTTAAGAAACGGAATGTTTCGAAATTATTGTTTTTTTCTTTAGTCGGTTTATTCATATTTGCAGCAGGGTGTATGCCTAAACAAGAGGAGACAATTGCGAACGATACATCACAAGAAGAAAATGGTACGGAAAAAGTAGGGGCGGAATCGTCTTCGGTTGGTACGTTTGTAGTAGATTTAGTGGCTGATGCAACGACGATGGATCCGGGTCAAGCAACAGACGTTAATACCCATCGGGTTCATTATAATATGTTTGATACGTTAGTGCAGTGGAAAGAAGAGGCTTTTGAAATAGCTCCAGGTTTAGCTGAAGAGTGGGAAGTTTCCGATGATGGGCTCGAATATGTCTTTTATTTACGAGAAGATGCAAAATTCCATGATGGAACAGATGTCGATGCCGAAGCGGTTAAATTTACGTATGAACGTATGATTGATGAAGATCATGAGCATCATTACGGCCCTTTTCCACTAGCAGACTTCTATTATGGAATGGTTGAAGAGATAGAAGTTATTGATCCTCTGACAGTTAAATTTGTTTTACAAGAAAAAACAGCATCCTTCTTGTTTAATATGGCTACAATCATTGGTGGAATTGTAAGTCCTACGGCTGTTAAAGAGTCTGGGGAAGATTTTTCTAGTTATGCCGTTGGTAGCGGGCCATTTAAGCTCGAAAATTGGCAAAGAGGTGTTCAAATTGAGTTAGCGCCACACAAAGCCTATTGGGATGGTGCTCCTGAAATAGATAAATTAGTGATTACACCGGTAAAGGAAGACCTTGTTCGTGTTACGCGGCTGATGAATGGTGAGTCTCAGCTAATTTATGATGTGAATCCAGACAGCATTGAAGAAATTGAAGGAGATGCAAGCTTGGAAATGATTAGGCAAGCGAGCCCACATCTTTGGTATATCGGGTTAAATATTAAAAAAGAACCATTTGGTGATCTAAAAGTAAGGCAAGCTGTTAACTATGCAATTGATAAGGAATCAATTGTGAATGACATTTTAAAAGGGACAGGGGTTGCGGCGACACAGCCATTAGCACCAGCTTATAACGGGCATGATCCGAGTATTGAAGGGTATCCGTATAATCCAGAAAAAGCAAAACAATTATTGGATGAAGCAGGATACAGTGAAGGCGATATTTCAATTAACTTTGTAATCCCGGAATCAGGCTCTGGAATGCAGCAGCCGGTTGCCATGTCTACCGCAATTCAAAGTTATTTAGCAGACGTCGGCATAGAAGTAGAAATTGAAAAAATGGAATGGGGTGCCTTTCTAGAAGAGGTAAACCAAGGTGGTCGAGATGTCAATGATATGTGGGCGCTTTCTTGGATGGCCATTACGGGTGACGACGATAACGTGATGACAAACCTTTATTCGTCGAATAACATACCGTTGTTTAACAGTGGCTATTATGAGAATGAAGAAGTAACTAATTTACTTGATGAAGCAAGAATAGAAACAGACTTAGAAAAGAGAAGTGCGCTTTATCAAAAGGCTTCTAAAATTATAACCGAAGAAGCTGCGATGTTATTCGTTGACTATGCGAAACAAACGGCAGCAATGGCTTCGGATATTAATGGATTTCAACTTCACCCATCACAAATGATGGATTTATCGAAGGTAGGAAAATAGTTTTGTACAAAGCGCCCGTTCCCTCTTACTAATGTAGTTTCGAGCGGGCGTATAATTTCTCATAGGCTATAGAAATGAGTATGTGAATCGCTTAAATATTTAAGAACGTATAAGCCACAGTAAGCGTCACATAAGGAGTGTAGGACCGTTATGTTTTCATATTTAATCCATCGAATCATTTGGCTGATCCCTGTATTTTTTGGGGTATCGATCCTAATATTTGTAGGCATGAGACTGGCACCTGGAGACCCCGCGCAATTATTGCTTGGCTCCTATGCTACAGAAGAAAGCTTAGCGCTGCTTAGAACGGAAATGGGATTGGATGCTAATATTTTTACACAATATTTTATTTGGTTAAGCGATATATTAACGCTTGATTTCGGTCGTTCCATTACGTATAACGAAGATGTTTTAACGCTTGTGTTATCAAAAATAGTCGCAACAGCGTACTTGGCAGTCGGCAGTCTATTAATTGCAATTCCAGTGGGGATGATCATTGGTATCATTACTGCGGTTAAACAAAATACATGGATTGATAGGGTATTAATCCTATTTCCATTAACCGGTATTAGCCTGCCAATTTTTTGGCTAGGTATGTTATTAATTATAATTTTTTCTGGAGCATTGGAATGGTTTCCATCTTCCGGTATTTATTCACCTGATGGTGGTGGAATGCTCGATTTACTTTATCATTTAGTTTTACCAGCAATTACGCTCTCACTTGTGCCAGCGTCAGTTATTGCAAGAATGATGCGATCTTCCATGCTTGAAGTAATAAGGCAAGATTATATACGAACGGCAAGAGCTAAAGGTGCAAAGGCGAAACGGGTTATATTAGTTCATGTGCTCCGTAATTCTTTAATTCCTGTAGTTACGGTTATCGGAATGCAAATTGGCTATGTAATTGGTGGAGCTGTAGTAGTAGAGGTTGTTTTTTCGTGGCCTGGAATTGGCCAAATGCTCATGAACGCAATATTAACGAGAGATTATCCTCTAGTAATTGGCGGAACGTTAATTTTAGCCTTAATCTTTGCGATCGTAAATTTAGTTGTTGATTTACTGTACAGCATTATTGATCCGAGAATTCAAACAAAATGACGATGAATAGGGCGTGAGGGGAGTTTTAAATGGTGGATGTAACAAAGGAAAATGCAGAACAGTTGCCTGTTGCTAATAAAAGGAAGTTATTACGTAGTGCTTTCAAAAAACATAATTATATTGTTGTAGGAGCAATACTCGTTGGATTGTTTGTATTTATAGCTATTTTAGCGCCAATCCTAGCTCCAATGAATCCGGATCAAGTAAATCCGGCAGCAAGACTTGCGAGTATTGGTACGGAAGGGCATATTTTAGGAACGGACCATTTAGGGCGGGATATGCTAAGTCGCTTGATTTATGGAAGCCAAGTTACATTACTAAGTGGATTAGCTGCTGCACTTATGGCAATGCTTGCTGGTGTTAGCCTTGGGGTGTTTGCAGCGATGAGTCATAAACGAATTGATAACATAATTATGCGTTTTATTGACGTGTTAATGGCGTTTCCAGCAATATTATTAGCAATCTTAATTGTTGCCTTTTTAGGGCCAGGGTTAAAAAATGCGTTAATTGCTGTGGCTTTAGTAAATATCCCATTTTATGCACGATTAACCCGTTCAGTAACTTTATCGTTAAAAGAAATGGAATTTATTGAGGCATCAAATGCAATCGGAAATCGTAAAAGTAAAACAGTGTTTAAACATATTTTGCCAAATATATCTGCCTATATCGTCGTTCAATCGATGATGAATATTGGTTGGATGATAACTGAAACAGCTTCACTTAGCTTTTTAGGTTTAGGAGCACAGCCGCCAACTGCTGATTGGGGAAGTATGCTCGGTGAAGGGCGTTCGATTATGACAATTGCTCCTTTGACCGTAGCATTACCGGGGGTTTGTATCTTTCTAGTGGTAATGGGCTTTAACTTGTTAGGGGATGGATTGAGAGATTATTTAGACCCGAAACTTAAAGATAGGTAGAAGAAGGTGATAACGTGAGCGACTTATTGTCCATTCAAGAGCTTGAAACAACGTTCTTTACAGCTGAAGGAAATATAACAGCTGTTGATCAGGTGAGCTTTGATTTGAAAAAGGGAGAAATTGTAGGCATTGTAGGAGAATCTGGAAGTGGGAAAAGTATTACTTCCCTGTCGATTATGGGGCTCGTTCCTTCTCCTCCTGGAGAAATTACAGGTGGGAAGATTCTTTATAAAGGGAAAGACTTACGCAAACTTAAAAAAGAGGATTTGCGAAAATTGCGCGGGAAAGAAATAGCGATGATCTTTCAAGAGCCAATGACTTCATTAAATCCTGTATATACAATTGGTTATCAGCTCGATGAAGCAATTATGCTGCATGATCCCTTAGATAAAAAACAGATTCGGAATCGATCCGTCGAGCTACTGAATTTAGTCGGCATCCCGCGAGCGGAAGAAATTGTTAAAGAGTATCCTCATCAATTATCCGGTGGCATGCGTCAACGTGTCATGATCGCTATGGCAATGGCCTGTAATCCTGATTTATTAATAGCAGATGAGCCGACAACTGCACTCGATGTAACGATTCAGGCACAAATTTTGGAGTTATTGAAAAATCTCCAAGCTGAAAAAGGGCTTTCGGTATTGTTGATTACCCACGACCTTGGCGTAGTTGCTGAGACGTGCCAACAAGTTTTAGTTATGTATGCCGGACAAATTGTAGAAAAGGCAAATGTAAAAGATCTTTTTTTAAAACCTCAACATCCATATACAATTGGGTTAATGAAATCAATTCCGAAACTATCCGATGATACAGGAGAGCTATACTCGATCCCTGGTCACGTAGCAAATCCTTTAGAAAAAGTAGAAGGCTGCCGATTTGCTGAAAGGTGTGCAAAAGCAACCGACGCATGCTTTAACGAATTGCCTCCGTTAACGGCAATGAACGAAGATAGCGAGCATTATTATCGCTGTTGGCACCCTGGAAAGGATGGAGAATATGAGTAAGACACTGCTTGAAATTAACAAGTTGAAAAAACACTTTCCAATTAAAAATGGCATGTTTAAGAGGAAGCAATATGTTAAAGCAGTAAATGATGTGACAATGTCTATTGACCAAGGGGAAGTATTCGGTTTGGTCGGTGAAAGTGGTTGTGGAAAGTCAACGACGGGAAGATTAATTTTAAACCTTCTTGAAGCGACAGACGGGCAAATTATTTTTGAAGGGAAAGATATAGCGTATTTATCAAAAGCAGAGCTACGTTTATTGAAAAAGGATATGCAAATTATATTTCAAGACCCTTTCGCTTCATTAGACCCGCGAATGAAAGTGTATAACATTATTGCTGAACCAATGATTACGCATAAATTGTTTAGAACGAAAGAAGAGCTTGATAAAGAGGTTAGGCGATTAATCAATGTAGTGGGATTAAAAGAATATCATTTAGATCGGTATCCACATGAATTTAGTGGTGGGCAAAGGCAACGGATAAGCATTGCTCGATCCTTGGCGTTAAATCCTAAGTTTATTGTTGCAGATGAATCCGTATCTGCATTAGACGTCTCGATTCAATCACAAATTTTGAATTTATTAAAGAAACTTCAAACAGAATACAATTTAACTATTTTATTTATTTCTCATGATCTAAGTGTTATTAAATATATTAGTGATCAAGTTGGTGTAATGTATTTAGGAAATGTAGTTGAAAAAGGAAAAAAGGAAAATATATTTAAAGATCCTTTACATCCGTATACCAAAGCTTTATTGTCTGCCGTTCCTATACCAGACCCGACAATAAATAGAAAAAGAATAATATTAGAAGGAGACATTCCTAGTCCGACCAATCCTCCGACTGGATGCCCACTTCATCCACGTTGCCCGATGAAAATGGATGTTTGTGAAGTGGAGGTACCTAAATTACGCGAGGCACATCACGGCCATTACGTATCCTGTCATTTATATGATGAAAAGTAAAGGATCGAAGGGTTATGTTGCTAAACAATTATTACAGGCTAATAAATATTACATTTTTTGATATAGACAAGTGAATTTCAAAATACAAATTTAATCATGAGTTTAACGGTGGTGACTATCACTACTCGCGGATGCTGTCCACGAGAAGGGCATGTTTAATAGATGGATAAACATCCGAACGGCAGTACAATGCTTTGAAGTGCAGGAGGTATCATATGTCCATTGGATCAAAGATAAAAATAAATAAAGAACGATTGTGGAAATCAATAAATGAGTTGGGAAATATAGGCATTAAGGAAGAACAAGGGGTTACGAGACTTTCTTTAACTAAAGAGGACATGGAAGCAAGATGCTATATTATGGATTTAATGGAGATAGCCGGATTACAAGTGAGCGTTGATGCAATTGGAAATATTTTTGGAAAAATCGAAGGCAATGATAAAACAGCTCCCGTAGTTATGGCAGGGTCACATATAGATACTGTTTTTAATGGTGGAAAATTTGACGGAGCTTTAGGAGTTTTAGCAGGAATAGAAGCTGCTCGAACGATCAAGGAAAATCAAATAGCTCTTAAACACCCTATTGAAATCGTTTCTTTCACGGATGAAGAAGGTGCCCGATTTAACACTGGATTTATCGGAAGCAAAGCTTTAACAGGATATTTGACAGAAGAAGATCTAGAGAAAAAGGACAAAGATGGGGTACGAATGGATGAATCACTTATACATGCTGGTTTTCATCCAGAAGCATATACTTCAGCTATAAAAAATTCAAATGATATTAAAGCATATTTAGAACTTCACATCGAACAAGGGAGGGTACTTGAAACAGAAAATTTACCCATTGGAATTGTGACAGATATTCAAGGTACCGTATGGATTGATGTCGCATTTATTGGGAGAGCCGATCATGCTGGGGCGACACCGATGTCTATTCGAATAGACGCCTCTTTAGCGATGTCTGAATCACTGCCGTTAATTGAAAAGGCAGCAATAAAATGGGGCGGTGTAGCTACTGTAGGGACGATGCAATTTTATCCAGGAGGAATTAACATTATCCCTGAAAAAGTTATGTTTACGATCGATTGCCGGCATGTCGATAAAACGATGCGCGAACAAATGAGAAATGAAATAATCGGACTACTCCATCAATGTGCTGAAAAGAGAAGGTTAAAAGCAGAGGTTCAAGTGAATGTTGAGGTTGATCCTGCATCCTGTTCACCAAAAATTACGAAAGTATTTGAAAACGTGTTTACTCAAACGGGTTTACCTTTATATAAAATGAGATGTGGGGCAGGTCACGATGCATTATTCATGTCGAAAGTTACCGACTTTGGTATGGTACTGGTCCGGTCAAAGGATGGTATTAGTCATAATCCCAACGAATGGAGTTCGAAGGAGGATTGTTCCATAGGTACACAGGTGCTCTATGAAGCGCTTATCCATTTAGCAAAATAATGGAATGGGGGTACGAGTTAATTGAACAAGCTAAAGCATTTGTATGGTAATAGACACCATACACCGGAAATTAGAAAAGACGAGACGGCTGTTATTATAACAGATATGCAATACTTCGATACGAAGCGGGGTTTCGGAATTTTAGCAGAAATGATAAAAGATGATGATATTTTAAGCTATTACTATGATCGAATCGAGCAAATGATAATTCCGTCGATTCAAAAGTTACTCCAATTTTGCAGACAAAATGGAGTCGAAGTTATCTATTCCAAAATCGAATCACTCACAGCCGATGGCAGAGATCGAAGTCTTAGTCATAAACGGCTAAATATACATGTAAAAAAAGGAACAAAAGAGGCTGAAATTATTGATGAGATTGCACCCAAGGATAATGAAATTGTATTGAGCAAAACCGCATCTGGAGTATTTGGAACAACGAATATAGATTATATATTAAAAAATTTAGGGATTAAAAACGTAATTGTCACAGGTGTATTAACAAATGAATGTGTTGAGAATTGCGTTCGTTCCGCTGCTGATCACGGATATGATGTATATATCCCTGAAGAAACAGTCGGCGCACTTACGGAAGAGCTACATGAGTACTCTTTAACTACACTAGGAAATGCTTATGCAACAGTAACAGATGTGGATGAATTACTTCGTAGATTTAATATGGATAACATTGGAAGTGATGTACTAAAATAGTCGCTTTTGTCACATGAGCACCATTCGAATGATTTGTATGAAAAAGTGCTTGCAAATCAATGACATGCCCCCAATTGTGCAGATAGGGGGCATTCGTATTGTAGAATTATTAATTAGAGAAATAAAATTTCCATCTTTTACGCTTTTACGTAAGTGATAGAACCTATATAGACAACATCGTATTAATTAAAATTAAAAGAGAACGCAAAAATTTAGAAGCAAGAAGGGAATCATTAGAATTTCAGACGATTCGATATGCTGATAAATGTGCAACGATTGATGACCAGAAGATTTAGTATACAAAATATATACTTCTTACATTGAAGAGTATCGTAATGAATTTGATGTAAATCAGCACATTATTTCAGGCACCGATTTTCGCATTAATTCGGCGGAAAATCTTAAATGTGCTATTTTAATCACTTTATTTCCGTTTAAAAAAGCATTTGCCAAATTATTTCCCTTGAATCTATAAAAAACCCTCTTAAAAAACTGAACTGACCCCATCACCTTATATATAATTGACACTTTAACATGGACCAGTACTTTGCTAAAATGAGAAAAAGTTCATAATAAGGTAGGTATACAAATATGGAAAATACACATAGTTATTCAAAGACACATCAAAAAACGTTTGATTTAATTTTAACATCGATGTTAATTGCGCTTGTTTTCGTTTCTACCGCATTTTTGAATATTAGACTGCCAATTGCTTCAAATGGAGGGTTAGTTCATTTAGGAACAGCTATGCTTTTTACTGCCTCTATTTTATTTGGACCTAA
>NZ_JBPYCR010000043.1:0-29468 GCF_051846915.1 Virgibacillus sp. W0181 | reverse complement strand
TGTGCTAGAAATTTCTGAGTCAGAAATAATTAAAGATTTTGTCAGCTTTAAAAAGCAATTAAGAGAACTTAAAATACAAGGGTTTTTAATAGCTATTGATGACGTTGGAAAAGGATTTTCTGACATGCAAACTATGATTGAATTGGAGGCAGACTATTTGAAATTAGATCGTTATTTCTCACAGGATTTACACCTGTCCACACAAAAACAATCTTTTGTTTCCTTTTTTGTTAACTATTGCAAACAGAATAACAGCGAGTTGATTCTGGAAGGTGTTGAAAATTATGCAGAAATGGAAACGGCAAAATCAATGGGTGTTCCTATTGCTCAAGGATATTTTTTAGGAAAACCAGCACCATTAAAAAAATTGATCTGAGGTGAAATCATGCTCTATATTAATATTTTTCAAACAGTACTCATTATGATTTTGTTAGTCCTGTACTTTTATCAAAAAAATACTTTTGTAGTACAAAGTTCTTCTACGAATAAGAACAATAAAAATAAATCAAATGAATCAATTAATTATATTAGATTGGATCATAGGAAGTCCTTCAGAGTCCCTCTACTTAAAGAAGATTGTTTGGTAGAGTTTTTGGAATTTGAAAACAATAATTTAAATAAATTAAAAAACAAAACATTTAACGCTCACTTGGAAAATATAAGTATAGGTGGTTTAAAACTTAATTGCAGTTATGATTTTCCTGCCAAGCAAAGTATTTTGATTAAAATGAATTTCAGTTTAAAAGGGCATGAATTCAATTTAAAAGGTAAAATTGTAAGAAAAGAAGAACATAATCATAAAGATATTGTTTCTTATGGCGTCCAATTTGTAGAAGTGCCTGCTGATGTACAGGAAATATTAATTACTATGTTAAATCAAATAGAAATAGAAAGACGAAAAAAAATAAGTTGAATTGGCACCCTGCTGATGTAAACAAACTAAACTGTGCGAGTAAGAGAGCGCTCATCTCTTCATTATACAGTTTAGTTTGTTTCCTATAATAAGTATCTTGCAAACATATTAACCTTGAACAATCCCCGTATCCATCTCATATAGCTTCCGGTAATAAGTACTGCTCTCAATCAATTCACTATGGCTGCCGGATAGTTTAATCTTTCCCTGTTCAAGAAAAATAATTTCATCCATTAATTCTGCACCCGCAAGATGATGTGTGATGAGAATAACTGTTTTGTCTTGAGATGCTCGAAGCATTGTTAAAATTAGTTCACGCTCCGTCAAGGGGTCTAACCCTGTTGTTGGTTCATCAAGAATAATGATCGGTGTATTCTGGATCAGTATTCTGGCAAATGCAATCCGGTGTCTTTCACCGCCGGAAAATCGTTTTCCCATTTCTTCCATTTGTGTATGAATCCCTTTTGGCAATGTATCTATCATATCCATTATTTGTGCACGTCTTAAAACATCAATAACTTCTGCTTCTGTTGCATTAGGACGCCCGACACGAATGTTATTTGCAATTGTCGTGTTAAATAAGTGCGGATCCTGGTTAAGGATGGATACAACGCGCGATATATAATTTGCGTTCATGTCGTTCGAATCAAGTTGAACATGTCCGGATTGCGGAAAGAGTACTCCAGATATCAATTTTAAGAGTGTTGACTTCCCTGCCCCACTTCTACCAAGCAATGCCATTTTTTCACCTGGGTTTATTGTTAAATTTAAATTGTTAATAACTTGCGTATCGTTATCCTTATAACGAAAGTTTACATTTTTTAAATAGATTGTCGGATGAGATGTCATTACTTCAGTTGATTTACTATTTCTTAGATATAATTTTTGTGTTGATAACTTGTTCATTCGTCTTATTGATTCAGCATAAGTTGGAATTTCTTCTATTGCATTGCTTGCTGGCATAAGTGCATCTGTTACAGAAATCATCATCAATACAAATGCAGCAATAACAGTGGCAGATATCGTTCCGTCATTCGCCTGGACATCTGCCCAGATCATTGTTGAAACGATGATTATGCCTGAAAGCAGACGAAGCATCGCATCTCGTATGTGATGCCACCTATGAATATTGTTCTCTTGGTTAATCAACTCGGTATTATCTTGATCAACGTGATGATACAGATCATTTTTACGCCCGCTTAGCAACCAGTCAAGTTGACCGAACAAAGCATCCGTCATGTGCTGATACAATGATGCCCGCTTCTGTTTGATGGCAACATGTCTTTTCTTCATAATAATATACGAAAAAAACGGAATGAGGAAAACGATAATCCCAAGTAAAGCCATCATCAAGAGCATGAATGTCCAATCAAATACGCCAAAAACAATTAAGATAACAGTATATACAACGATACTTGTGACGGCTGGAAACAACGTGCGAATATAGAAATCCTGTAATTTTTCGATATCCTCGGCGACCACTCCAAGAATATCACCTGTCTGAAAGCGGCTTTTTAATACGAGTGCTTGTGGCTCAATAATATCGTACAATTTATTCCGATAAAATGATAAAATTCGAAGTACAACATTGTGACCGACAAGTTTATCCAAATACGGAAAAACTGCCTGTGTTATACTGAATGCGCGAACAGCAACGATGGGGACATAGACGAGCATAATATTTTCTGGTTGAAGGGCCGACTTAGAAATCAGATAACCTGAAATGAACAAAAGCATGGCAGCAGAACCGATACCGAGAAAGGAAAACAATATATTAAGAGAAATTCTACCTTTATAATGAATTATATACGGTGTAATCCACTCTTTCATATGGCCTTCCCTCCTTTTCGGTTAAGAAATCGATTATAGGGTCCTTTTTTTGCAATGAGTTCCTCATGAATTCCCTGGTCGACAATCATTCCGCTATCAAGCATATAAATATAGTCCATCTCACTTATCCAATGAAACCTATGTGTAGCCAATATAACCTGTCTATCGGAAAATACATCACGCATGACGTGTTTAATGTCATATTCAGTTTCAATATCAAGGTGTGCCGTTGGTTCATCTAGCAGAATGACAGGTTTATTCGACAATAGCGCTCTTGCAATGGCAATCCGCTGTTCCTGGCCACCGCTCAGCATACGGCCACCTTCTCCAATTTGCTCATGAATTCCATTTGGCAACTTTGCAACAATTTCTTCAAGGCCAATTTTTTTTATAACCTCTTCCACCTGGGTATCCGTTGCTTCCGGAGCATAAAAACGTATGTTTTCAGCAAGCGATAAAGGAAATATATACGGCTGTTGTGGAATATATGCAATACATTCATACCAATTCGAAGCATTCAAGCTGGTCAACGACTCATCGTTTAAATCAATTGATCCTGAAGTCGGTTGCAGCCGTCCAGCGAGAACATTAATCAAGCTTGACTTACCTGATCCGCTTGGACCAATTATGCAGATCCAACCGGGCTTTAACTTAAATGACATATTGTCAAGTAGTCGTTTCTGATTTAGTTCGACCGTGACCGCGTTGAAAGTCAATGTTGTCGAAAAGTTTTCCGGATCTGATCGTTGTTTTGCAAAAGGCCTAGCTGTAATTTGGGCATATGAATAATCACTTTCCATATCGTGCATGAGTTCATTAATTTCTCCCATAGCTACTTGTCCATCAAGTGTTGCATGATAATCTTTCCCTACTTGTTTTACCGGGGCAAAATACTCCGGTGCCAAAATTAAAATTGTCAACGCGGGGAGCAATTCGATCTGACCATCGATAAGTCTAAACCCAAGTCCAACCGCAACGAAAGCAATGGACAAACTAGTAAAAAAATCAAGTGCAAATGAAGATAAAAAAGCGACCTTCAGCGTTTTCATCGTTGCTTTCCGGTAATCGGTATTCACCTGGTCAATCTTTTTTGCGTGTGCTTTGCTTCGTCCAAGAAATACGAGTGTTTCCAACCCGTTTAAAGAATCAATAAAATGATTGGAGAGACGTTTGTATGTTTCATATTGTTTATCAGCCATTGCTTGTGCAGCTTTGCCTAACAAGATCATAAACATAATGACTATTGGAATCGTTAAAGTAAGAATGACGGACGATGATACATCAACAGTCCATACATAAACAACAATAACTGCAGGAATAATTATTGTCTTAATCATGCGGATGCTAATGATTTCGGAATACTTTTTAACTTGGTCGACCCCGTCCATTGTCAATGTCACAAGGTGACCAACGCCTTTTTGCTGAATTAAAAAAGGGTGATTACCAAAATAGGTTCTTAGTAGCTTATGTCGCAGCATACGTGCCGTTTTACTAGCATAATGTTCTGCACACATATGTTGTATATGTGTGATGGCATAGCGAAGAACAAAGGCAAGGAAAAATAAGCCGATATCCGATGCCAATTCACCAATCGACGTGTCATGGAATAAAAAGGTGACTGCCCGGGCCAGGAAAAAAGCCTGAGCAATAATGGCAGCCACTTCTATAAGTGTTAATATGACCAGCAACCCGTGCAGCAATCCTGCCCCTTTATAGCGAGGTAATCCTCTATCACGTGTCTGTTTCATTAATATTCCAACTCATCTTCTTTTTTTAATCGTTTTCTAAATATAAAATAACTCCAAGCTTGGTAGCCGAGAACAAAGGGCAAGAGAGCAATGGAAAAGTAGCTCATCAATTTTAACGTATATGGTCCTGAAGAAGCATTATAAACCGTTAAACTATATGCATCAGAAATGGAACTAATCATAACTCTTGGAAAAATACCGATAAATATACTTCCCGTCAAGAGTATAATCGAAATTGTTGTAAGCGTAAATCGAGTGCGTTCACCAGCATCTGCCTTTGATGATAATCCCCAGTACAAGGCAATGAATGCAAGGATGGGCAAAATAAAAAAGGTCTGACCATGATACGTGAACACATCAGATACAAAATAGCCCGTCACAATAAATGCTAAGAATAAAATAAGTGTCACCGGCGTTACTTTTCTGCTGAATGCTTTAGCTCGTTCATTTAATTCCCCTGTTGTCCGAATGGAGATAAATTGCAGACCATGAACAACAAACAGCATTAAGAGCATGAAGCCTCCAAGCAGTGCGAACGGATGCAGAAACTGAAGAAAGCCACCGACCATTTCCATATCTTTGTCAATTGGCATACCTGTCATAAAATTTGCGAGAACGACACCCCATAAAATAGGCTGCAAAAAACTCCCAATCATGAGTGCCCAATCCCACATATTACGCCATTTCTGATCCTCTACTTTTCCCCTGAATTCAAAGGACACTCCTCGAATAATTAATGCTAAGAGCATGAAAACAAGCGGGATGTAGAAACCACTAAACATCGTTGCATACCAGTGTGGAAAGGCAGCGAACATCGCTCCACCTGCTGTAATGAGCCATACTTCATTCGCATCCCAGAACGGACCAATCGTATTAATGTATACTCTTTTTTCTGTATCATCTTTTCCAAGAAAGCGGGCTACGATACCTACACCGAAATCAAATCCCTCCAATACGAAAAACCCGACAAACAATATCGTAATTAAAAGAAACCAAAACTCAGGTAGCGACATGGTTTTTATCCCCTTTCTCACTATCAAATGGATCATGAGTTTGCTCTTCTTTATCTTCAACGAATACAGGCTTCTCAATATGACGCTTGAACAAAAACACGGTCAAAATCGCAAGTACTGTGTAGATAAGCGTAAAAGTAATTAAAGAAAATAACATCTCACCAGCAGTTACTGACGGTGAAACAGCATCCTCCGTTTTCATGACACCATAAACAACCCACGGCTGTCGTCCCATCTCTGTCATCATCCAACCTGCTGTGTTGGCGATAAAAGGTAATGCCATTGCCCAAGGCATAATTTTTAAAAATATGTTTGGTTTTGGCACTTGATTTTTCCGGGACACATAACCACCATAAAGACCTAATAAAAGTAATAAACCACCCGAACCAGTCATAATTCGAAACACCCAGAACAATGTTTTCACTGGTGGAATATAATTTCCCGGCCCATATTCGGCTTCATAATCGGCTTGTAACTGGTTAAGTCCTTCGAGTGACCCGCTAAATGAATTAAATGATAAGAAACTTAATAGATAAGGTATTTGAATCTCATAATCATTTAGCTTTTCTTCCGTGTTAATGGATGCAAATACGCTAAATGGTGCAGGATCTTCACTTGTTTCCCACAGAGCTTCAGCAGCAGCCATTTTCATCGGTTGTGATTCAACAAGATACTGTGCTTGCCAATGTCCAGTAAACAGCATAATAAATGCAGCGGAAGCACCAATAATTATTGATATACGAAATGATCGCTTGAACATTTCGATGTCATGCTTTCTTAGCAATTTCCAAGCACTTATACCCGCTACAAGAAAGGCTCCTGTGACAATGGATGTAATAAGTACATGGGGAAATTGCGCCCACAAATGAGGATTTGTCAAAATTGCCCCGAAGTTGTTCATTTGTGCTCTCTCAGCCGTCAGTTCGAAACCAACAGGATTTTGCATAAACGAATTGGCTGATAAAATCCAAAAAGCAGATGCAATTGTGCCTATAGAGACAAGCCAAATAGAGGCAAGGTGTACTTTTTTCGGGAGCCTGTTCCAGCCAAATACCCACACAGCAATAAAAGTAGACTCAAGGAAAAAAGCGAGTAGTCCTTCAATTGCAAGCGATGGTCCGAACACATCTCCAACAAACCGGGAATAGGTTGACCAGTTCATACCAAATTGAAACTCTTGAAAAATCCCTGTCACAACCCCGACTGCAAAATTGATAAGGAATAAAGCACCCCAAAACTTTGTCATTTTACGGTATATATCTTTTTTCTTTACTACGTACATCGTTTGCATAATGGCAATCGTAAATGCTAAACCGATTGAGGTAGGAACAAAAAAGTAGTGAAAAATTGTCGTTGAAGCAAATTGCAATCTCGCAATAATTAAAGGATCCATGCATTTGGCCTCCTTATAAAGTTTAATAGAATAAGAAAAACAATTTTTATCCTAAGTCTATTATAGGACATAAATACCTCTATTAATTTAACATCCGTTACAGACTTAGAACGGATTAATGACAATTTTGTGTGTAAATGTATATCTAACTAAAAAAGGCGCACAATTGGTTATAAAATAGAAGTTCGGAGTTGAATAAATGAATAAAGCGATATTTCTTGATCGTGATGGTGTTATTAATGAGGTGCTAAGCAAAAGGGTAAATTTTGTTAACACGCCGAAAGATTTTTATTTGCTAAAAGGTGCTGGGAAAGCAATTAAGCAATTTAATGATGCAGGTTACAAAGTATTTGTCGTAACGAACCAAGGCGGGATTGGACTAGGGTATATGAGTGAGGATTCCTTGCTAGCTGTTCATGATAAAATGGTCGACGAGGTGGAAGCTTATGGTGGGATAATTGATGATATTGCATATTGTCCACATGAGCCCCATGCCAATTGTGCTTGTCGAAAACCAAAGCCACGTATGATATTGAACTTAGCAAAACAGTATAATATTATTCTTGCCGAAAGTTATATGGTTGGGGACCGAGCGCCGGATATAGAAGCTGGTAGGCTTGCCCGAACGAAAACGGTGCTTGTTGGCAGTCGGGATGAAGCAACAGAAGCAGATTTGTATTTTGCGGACCTTTTATCATTTTCCAATTGGATTTGTTAAAACAAACTATAAAGAAAAGCGCAAGCGCCCTGCCTAGAAACGTAACGACTGGACTGAAGCAACTAAGATAAAGGAATCACGATGAGCACGCGAATCGATGATGACTTATCGCAAGGCGCTGCAGGAAGTCGCCTAGTTTCTGGGCGCTTAAGCTAGACAGCTATGCACAAAATTATATACATTCTTATCTCTTAAGAAAAGCGCAAGCGCCCTGCTTAGAAACGTAGCGACTGCGTCAGCTTACAGCTGGTGGTTCGATGTTGGGACTGTAGCTTCGCTTTCGCCCCACCGTAAAGATCTGCCACGCAAAGTGGCGGTTTTAATCGACCATTCCAAATCATCCTGAGATTCACTCCAGAGTATAAGATTCACTAGTCTTACGTTAGAGGCGTAAGACTGTTCATCTAAAAGGAATCATGCCCCTGCAAAAGGGGTATGCCAACGTTGGCGCGGGAGGGCGTATTTAGTTGGCCCTCCTTTACCTGTGCGAATCGATGATGACTTTCACCCAAGGGCATAAGGGCGACTAAGCCTCTGTCTAAGCCAATCGGCAAGTCTTCTTTATCGTAAGGAGCTACGGGAAGTCTCCTAGTTTCTGGGCTGGCAGGCTTAGAACGCCACGTCCTGGGACTGCGCGTGAATGCTCGTCCCACCGAAAAGATTTGTGGCGCCGCCTAGGACTGCGCATAAATGCTCGTCCCACCGAAAAAATTTGCACTAGAACATCCTGGGACTGTAGCTACGCTTTCGTCCCATCGAAAAAATTTGTACGTCGAAGCTAGACAGCTATGAACAAAATTTTGTGCTTTCTGACCTTATTAATAAGCCTCCTTTATATATTCACACACATAAAGAAGGCTGTATTATTTCTCATATTGACTAAACAATTACCATATACCCTTGATTTTCTATTGTAGTCTTTAAATCGCTAACCGTAATTTGACCTTCGTCAAACATAATATCGACTTTTTCCGTAGCTAGATGAACTTCTGTACCTTGAACACCTTGTAATGCCTCTAATGCCCCGCGTACAGTAGCTTCATTTTGACCATCCGTAATTCCTTTTACAACCAATGTCGTTTGCATTAGCTTCAACTCCTTTTGTAAATTTGAATTGTATTAGAAAAATTCATTAAAATGATTTACATCGCTTCTTTAACTCCTTTTTTCACCAACCACCAATTCGCCGGGTAACTTGTTATAAATCCAAGCATCATCGCAATTTGCATCATGAACCAAAACAATGGCCCGTTTGGTGCTGGTGGACTGCTGAATAAAAGTAAGTTTACAATTGCCATCCAACCAAACATTCCTATTTCAAATGACACTAAAGAAAGCGTATCTGCCTTGATCGCAGCTTTTACGGAACTTCTAACACCACTTTTCTTGTTCATTGGATAAATTGCTGCTACTTGAAATATAATCCCTAGTAAATAAGCTAATATAAACTCTACGGCGTAATGAGCAAGTAGTGTAGAACCCATTATTGTAAGTGATAGTATAGCGACAAGTGGAACGCCAAAAGCATCTCCCATTGTGCAGCCGGCCGCACAATGGGAAGTCGATACAAATACTTTCGCATGTGCTCCTCGGTTGTCCGGTACATTCATATTAACAGCATGTACTCTTCCCCATTTGTAATATGCCCATATAGCGATTGGACCAAAAAACAGTCCATTTATCGGCCACACGAAATTCATCACTTTCATTTTTTGTGGATGGTTTATAATATCGTATGTTATGCCTATAGCACTTAAAACACCCAGTCCCAATGCAATCCAGGAAATAATAATGAGCATTAAATCAACTCCATAAAAATCTGTGTCACCTATTATCTACCCGATTTTATGGATTGTTTAACATATCCGGTTTTAAATCTAATAATTGTTTGTAAATCAAAACGATTTCTTCTTTTTTCATTCGAACCAAACCACTTGAAGAAGGGGCGACAAATTCAATCACATTTGTAATGACCGGATTTTTCTGTTTTCCCCAAGGGACCTCCTTTTTATTCGAGAATTGCTGGTATACTCCCTTCCCAACAAAGCAAACAATGGATGGGTTATAATAAACAATTTTTTCTTTTAATTTTATCCGCCCTTCTTCATATTCTTTTTTTGTTATGTCTGAAGCGGCTTTTGTAGGTCGAGCAACTATATTGGTCAATCCGTAACCAAGCTTTAATAATTGGTCATTTTCCGATGGCTTAAACTTTTTAGGTGTAAGTCCTGCTTCGTGCAAGATTGTCCAAAAACGGTTTGTAGGATTTGCGTAGTGATACCCTGTTTCACTGGAACGTATACTAGGATTAAAGCCAACAAAAAGAATTTCTAAATTTTTTTGTAAGTAATCCGGAATTGGTTTCATTTTTTTCTCCCTTTATTTATGGATTGCTCATTTAACGATAGTCAATTATTTGTTATGTACACATTGTCCCCAACATGGATGTCCCCCGTTTTTTCAACGGATGCTAGTACTCCGAAACGGTTTTTTCTTTCTTTGACAACCGTTTTTAACAAGGATGGGCTCCTCTCTCCACTGTCAGGATTAACAGTAATAATCATACATCGTTCGCAATGCCCATTGATTTTTATTTTCACGTTCTCCCCTATTTGAACCTCTTTTCCGATCCAGTTATCTTCTGAAAATGGTCTTTTTTCCGATAGTTCAATATACAGATTTGGACGAAATCTGCGATAATCGATTTGTTCGCCCCACATTTCTCTTAATCGTGCGAGTGAGGCGTCAGTTATGATTAATAAATGATCTTCTTCAATTGGTCCAATGGGGACATTGTCTGGGCTATAAGCAATCGGCTCTATTTCCCTATTGCTTAATTCCTCAAGTTCCGATTGCAAACCTTGATCTTCCCAGTTGTATCGACGTCCGCTCGGGGATGTTATCTCTAATTTCGGATAAATATTCATTGTTTCATTCCCAATAAATTTTGCATCGTAATTTATCATTCCCGGCACCTGGGTAATCGTTAAAAACTTCCCCGGCCTTGATTTATCTAGGAACGCATGACTGCGGTCTCCGTATAGTCCATATTTCATTACTTGTGTTTTATCCACTTTTTCCCCTTTAAATGACTTGACCGGATGGCGTGTAATTTCCTTGATTGAACCAATTAACACGGTTCAGTCCTCCTTTATTATTTAAACGTAGATTGCCTTTTATCGCACTGCAAATGGATTAAAATGCATTTTAATTTGGAGATCCTAATCAAAACCAGCAGTTGAAAAACACGGAATTAAGCGTTGTGTAAATCAACTGCTGTTGCCCATAATAATTAAATTAGTTTAGCTAAATTTTCATAGTTCAGTGCAGCAAATTGCTCTTTGATACGATTTTTATCCAATGTCCAGGCTGCTTTTTCCAACGAGCATGAAATTGGGATGTCGCACTTAATCTCAGCTAATGTTCTCGATAAATGCAACATTTCTAAATTACTTTTTATTCGTTTTTGCATGTTTTCCGAAAGCTGATCGAGATTTTGTAGTAAGTTATCAATGGAATCATGTTCCTGTAAGAGTTTGACAGCCGTTTTTTCACCAATACCCTTCACGCCAGGATAATTATCTGCACTGTCTCCAGTAAGCCCTTTTAAATCGACAACTTGCCAAGGATGGATTCCCTTTTTGTCATAGAAATTTTCCATCGTGAATAGATCGTAATTTCCGAGACCTTTTTTCATGATGGCTACATGAACAGAATCTGTTACAAGCTGCAGCATGTCATGATCCCCTGTCAATATCGTAACTTCATTTGCAGGAGCGTATTGATTAGCCAGTGTACCTATACAATCATCTGCTTCATAATTTTCCAGGCCTACATTCGGCATGTTGAATATTTCTACAACATCTTTAGCCAATTGAAACTGTGGAACTAGCTCTTCTGGTGGCTCTGAACGGTTCGCCTTATAAGCGTTGTACATTTCTGTTCGAAAAGTTTTGCTTCCCATATCCCAACAACATACGATATGCGATGGTTCAAACGTTTGTTCTGCATCAAGAAAGTATCGTAGAAATTGATATACGCCGTTAGTTGGCAAGCCACTGCTTGTTTTCATAAAATTGTTTCGATAAGCTGTAGCAAAATATCCGCGGAATAAAAGAGCCATTCCATCTATCAACAAAATCTTTTTTTTCATTTTTCGATCCTTTCCAAAATGGAGTGTAATTGCTGTTGTTTTTCTTTCAATTCTTGAATATCCATCTGATCAGTAATCATCGAAATGTTATTTTTAATATAAGATGTAATATTATTTGTAATCGCTTCTTTTAATGAGTCGGTGATGTCATTCCATTGGTGAATATATTCCTGTTCCATTAATTCTTTATTTGTTTGAATATATTGTTTAATTTCCGGTGATAGGCTTTCATAAATATTATCTTTCATCACTTCTTTTTCATTCTTTTCAAAAAAGGACTTTGTCCCTTTAAATGCCTTTACTATTTTATCGAATTTATTTATATTTATATTTGCAAAAGCTTGGTCATAAGCTGGTGTGTCGAATTCATCCATGTTCGGACTTGGTAACAAATACGATGGTTCAACCTCTTTGCATTTCGCTTGAATTTGATTCTGCATTTCGATCGTCAGCTCTTTAATCCGTGCTTCAAGTCTTAAAGAAACCGCACGCAATTCTTGTAACAACTCATAACCTGTATAGTCTATTAAGCGAACGAGATTTCTTTCTAGCTGCTGAGTAGCTTTTCGCCCGGACTCTGTCACTGTCGTCGGATTAAAGTGTTCAGTAAACATATCATGAAATCGAATAGCGATTCGCTCTTCTACGTAATGCAACTGTCTCTCTATTCTTTCTATTATTCTTTCCTTAAATAGACTTGGATTAAAATGTTTAACAGCATGATGCAACGATGTCTGTTTTTCATTTAAATCGTTGATATAATTTTCCTGCTGTTCGTGATCCATCTGGACGGAATTCATATAGTTATTCATTAACTGAGCGGCGCGATTTATATCCCATAAAGCAGCTTCAATCATTAATGCAGCCAAATCCTCGTTTATAAAATGATAAAAGTCCGATTCAAACAATTGCATTTCTTGATTAAGTGATTCGTTATTTAATTTATTTTCAAGTGAACGTTTGCTTGAAACTGGGAATATTCGTGGAAAACGAACACCTAATTGCAATAACTGGTCTTCCACATATTGTATAACAAGTTTTAAGTCGGAATCATTTTCTGCCAAATCGGAAGCATTAATAATAAAAAACATCTTGTCTAGTTCGAATGCCTCTTTTACCCGTCCAAGTTGCATGAGAAAATCTTTGTCAGCTCTCGATAGTGCATGATTGTAATACGTTACGTACAAAATGGCATCAGCATATTTAATATAATCAAATGCAACATTCGTATGACGAGCATTAACAGAGTCCGCACCAGGTGTATCGACGAGTGTAATACCCTGCTCAGTTAAAGGACATTTGTAATATAAATCAATCAGTTCAAAGTAACATGCTTTCGTTTCGTCTGTTACATACTCGGAAAATTGTTCAATTGTAATTGTCATCGTGTTACCAATTACATCTTTCAATTGGTCATAACCATTTATCATCGCTTCTATATACGAGCGGTACATTTTATTTAATTCATTCTTCTTGTAAATTTTATTTTCTTTTACCCAAGTAAGCAAACTATCGAAATCATCTTTCGGGGGTAAAAACTCTTTTGTAATCTGGTATAAATCTTGAAATAACGTGTCCTTGTCTTTTAGTTTAATTACGACCGTCCCATGCTCATAATCTGTCGTAACCGGTGAAATTCGATTAATAACTGCTGTAGTAGGGTTTGGTGATACTGGCAACAGCCTTTCGCCAAAAAGCGCATTTGCAAAAGATGATTTTCCAGCACTAAAAGCCCCAAATAACGCTATCGTTATTGTTCGATTTCGCAATCGATCCTGTTTATTTTTTAAATTATGAATAATATCTTGGAATACCGGTAAGTCACCAATGGCAGCAATTGTTCGATCAATCGAATGAATTACATCGTTGACAGAAGAATTTGTAGTGGCTGTTTGTTTGATTTTTTCTTTAGTAGGTGAAGGAGTTTCCTTTTTCTTCTCCTCTTCCATCTGTACTTTTTCATTTTCAGTTACTGTCGTTATTTTATTTTTAGCTTCTATTTGTTGCTGTATTTGTTTTTCGACAGATGAATCAGCTTCCGGATACTCAAAGGTTTCGTTAAGCTTCTTTATTAAGTTTTCTAGTTCGTTCTCAATTTTTAATTTATTTTGTTTCCATTCATTAGCAATTTTTAATTGATCTCGTTCGTCTTCATAAGATGTCATTTCTTGTTTAGTATAATTTATAATTGATGCTTCAATTTCCCGCCATAATTCCAATGCTTTTGCCCTGAATTTGCTTTTTATGTCTGCACTAATGTCATTCGTGTAATTTAATATATATTTGCCATTTACTTGTGCTCCATCTTTTATATGTTTTAGTAAGTCTTCACCCTCATAGTGAATTGCTAATTGTTGAACGTTTTCCATTAACTGTGGGTCCGATAACTTATTTTCGTTCAATAGATCAAGCACTTTATCGCGTAACTTCCATTGAATGGAAGCTTCAATGCTTTTTTGCACAGCGTTTAGAAAGGTGTTTAATCGGTTCTGTTTTTCTTCTTCTGTTTTTTTCTTTGTACTGAATAAGCCTAACTTGAACCCTTTTTGTTGTGAAAGGAGAAATGCCTCCGCTTTATCTCTTAAATCAGCAGGCATTAAATAAGCATTTTTTAATGTTATATTTAACTGTTCCATAAATGATTCTTTCATTTGCTGTGGAAGTGCGTTTAATTCCGTTAACTTCTGTTCAACTGAATCGAGTTTGCTTATATCGGATTCATCTACATTATCGTTTGCAAAAGAAGCAAGTTTTTCTTCTGCTTCCTGCTTTAAATACAATTTATGGTCATCAATGACTTGATGAATGGATTGTTCTGTACGCATAACGGTATTTTTATCCAGACGTAACAATTCAAATAGTAATTGTTTAATTTCATTAAATTGATTATGTTTAGCGTCTGCGTCAATTAACGAGGAATATAAGATAGAATTGGGATAAATATCCCATTGATCAAACGTTTGTTTAATGCTTGATTCAAACGCAGAAAAGGATAATTCTTTTTCATTATGTTTATCGACCTGGTTAATGATGACATAATATGGAATGGATTTTTCTTGCAGGCTTTTCAAAAATAATAAATTAACTTCGGACTGAACATGGTTGTAATCCATTACATAAAACATAATATCTACAAGGTGTAAAGAAGACTCAGTCATTAAACGATCTGCATCATCTGCAGCATCGATACCCGGAGTATCGACTAATGCGGTGTTTTTTGGTAAGAATGGGTTGTCTGTAATTAGTTCAATTTGTTTGATCGTATCTTTATCCTTGCAGTAGTCCTTAATTAACTCTATATCATAAGGAGCGTTATATTTAATTGGCGGATCGTGATGAAAAAATATCTTTGCGGATTCATTTCCTGATGCAATTTTGACAATGTTAGCACTAGTGGGAATCGGGCTTTTAGGTAGTATTTCTTGATCTAATAGTTTATTGATCATTGAGGATTTCCCGGCAGAAAAATGTCCCGCAAAACTGATCATTACTTCCTTGTTATTAACTTTTTCAAACAGTTCCAGCATTTTATTAGCGTTCTCTTGATCGTTATTTTCTTTCAGTAATTTGTGAAACGAAACAATGTGCTCAAGGGTTAGATTCGTTTTCTTTTTTTCCAAAACAGTCAAAGTATACAATTCCTTTCTACATAACAGTTCTAATATATATTATACGAAATATCTGATACGTTTTCTACCTATTGAGGAAAATGAAACCCCCCTTAAAATTAAACATGAACTTTAAGGGGGAATAGAAATATGAAAAAACTCATTTGGATTGTATAGTTTGATACTGTCCATTAAAATATAAAACTGGTAATTGGTCCTTTTCATTGATTTTCAAGTTTGTTACTTCTGCAATAAAAATCGTATGATCACCGGCTTCCACACTATTTGTGACCTGACATGATAAATTTAAGATAGCATCTTTAATAACAGGTATATGCTCAAGCGTTTCGTATTCAATTTCTCTGTCTTTTTCTTTTTGTTTTGCAAAAATCATTGCTATATCCTGCTGTTCTTTAGCTAATACACTTACCCCGAAATGCTTTGCTTTCTGAAACTTTGTATACTTGCTTGCTGTATGACCAATTGAAATAGCGATAAGTTTAGGCTCTAATGAGACAGACATAAAAGCATTTACAGTCATTCCAATACTTTCTTTTTGATCGTTCATCGTTACAATTGTAATTCCAGTTGCAAATTTGCCCATTGCATCTCGAAATAACCTATTATCCATGATTTAAGTCCTCACTTTCCAATGCATTCATTTCAAGGTTATCATTTATTTCGTTAAAGTTAAATCAATTGATTTTAGCTATATTTAGTTTACATAATATTATTATTGTAAACATAATGTGCGGTAAAAAGTATTGTATGAAACGTGTATAAGTATTATAAGCCTCAAAAAGACGCCCCGATATAATAGATTAACAAAGGGCGTCAAATTCATAATGTCGGTTATACAGGGTACACTCCATGTTTTCTCTCCGTGAATGTTACTTGTTTTGATTCATAAACAGCAAATCTTTTGGATAATTCGTCTCTGAGAAGATCAGGTTCAACAATGGCATCGATTACCATTTCTGAAGCAAGACGGTATATGTCGATATCCGCTTTATATTCTTCTTGTTTTTGTTTGACGAATGCTTGTTTTTCATCACCTGACAACTCGGCAATTTTGTTTGCATAAACGGCATTAACTGCAGCTTCTGGGCCCATCACTGCAATTTGTGCTGTAGGAAGAGCTAAACAGCAATCTGGTTCGAACGCAGGTCCTGCCATTGCGTATAGTCCTGCACCGTATGCTTTTCTTACGACAACAGAAATTTTCGGAACGGTTGCTTCGCTCATCATGGCCAGCATTTTTGCACCGTGTCGAATAATTCCTGCACGTTCTACACTTGTACCAATCATAAAGCCGGGTACATCCATCAAGAACAACAATGAAATATTAAAAGCGTCACAAAGTTGTATGAATTTTGCCGCTTTATCGGCGGAATCAGGAAATAATACTCCCCCTTTGACTCTTGGCTGATTAGCAATGATCCCAATTGGTTTCCCATTTATACGGGCAAGTCCTGTAATGATTTCGGGAGCGAATTTCTTTTTAATTTCACAAAAGCTATCTTCATCAATGATACGTTCAATCAAATGGTGCATATTAAAGGGAGCATTCTGATTTTCAGGGATAATATCTGTTATCGTTTTTTCAAACTGCTTCACACTTTTTTGATCCATTTGTGCAGGTTTTTTCCTAAAGTTAGGCGGGAAGTAATTTAAATAACGCCGTGAAAATTCGATTGCTTCTTCTTCTGTTTGTACTAACACATCCCCGCATCCGGAAACGGAACAATGCATGTTGGCACCACCCATTTCTTCCAAACTCACTTTTTCTCCTATCACCATTTCTGCCATACGTGGAGAGCCTAAGTACATGGATGCATTACCATCAACCATAATGACAATATCGCAAAATGCAGGAATATATGCTCCACCTGCAGCTGACGGACCAAATAATATGCATATTTGTGGTACACGTCCGGACAATTTAATTTGATTGTGAAAAATCTTTCCAGCTCCGCGACGGCCTGGAAACATTTCAATTTGATCCGTTATTCTTGCCCCAGCAGAATCAACTAAATACAGCATCGGTATTTCCAATTTTTCGGCCGTTTCTTGAATACGAATTATTTTTTCCACCGTTCGCTTTCCCCACGACCCCGCTTTTACAGTAGAGTCATTGGCCATGACACAAACCTCTTGGCCATTGATTTTGCCTATACCGGTTACAACTCCGTCAGATGGTAATGTATCGTCCGTGCAATTTGCAAAAAATGCATCTTCTACATCAATGCCATCATCAAATAATAATTGAAGTCTTTCTCTGACGAAAAGCTTTCCTTTTTCTTTATTTTTTTGATGGTACTTTTCATTGCCGCCCTGTTCAATTTTTTCGACTCTATTTTTTAAATCCTCAATATAAGACATACGTGCCCTCCTGCATCTAGTTCCCTTTATAAACCGGATTGCGCTTTTCTTTAAAAGCTTTTAATCCTTCAATTCGATCTCTCGTATGTAATGTTTCTTTATAGCATAAATGTTCAAATTCAATTCCCGTATTAATATCCATTTGCATTCCTTTGTTAATTGCAAGCTTAGCCTGTTTGAGTGCAATCGGACCATTAGTCGCTATTATTTTTGCCATATTCACTGCTGTATCCACTAACTCTTCATGATTTACAGCTTGTTCGATTAGCCCGATTTTTGTCGCTTCTTCAGCATCAATTCGGGCTGCTGTGTAAATTAATCGCTTAGCCTGGCCACTTCCGATTAATCGTGGCAATCGTTGAGTTCCGCCTGCACCGGGAATAATTGCAAGTGCGGTTTCGGTCAATCCCATTTTCGCATGATCTGCGGCAATTCGGATGTCACAAGCAAGTGCCAGTTCTAAACCTCCACCAAACGCCGCTCCATTTATCGCCGCAATGACTGGAATATCCAAGTTTTCAATACTTGTTATTGTCCGACCGATATGTCGTACTGTTTTTAAAACTTGTTTGTCGGTCATTTTTTTACGTTCTTTTAAATCAGCTCCGGCGCAAAACACTTTTCTCCCCGCACCTGTAACAATTAAAGAACGAGCGGCCGTATTTTCACTGATCGTATGAACATGTTCATTCATTTGATCCAGCATATCGGTGGACATGGCATTGGCTGCATCCGGTCTGTTTATTGTCATAATAGCTACATGATTTTCTGCCCATTGTAAATTTACTAGTTCAGACAACAAAAAACCTCCCTAAAAGGCGAATAATCACTCGATAATTGCAATGACGTCTCCTTCATTAACAAAATCCCCCTCGGAAACTTTAAACTTGCTTACAGTCCCGGGTTTCTCCACTGCTATCGGTATTTCCATTTTCATTGATTCTAAAATAACAATATCATCGCCTGCTTCCACTTTGTCACCGTGGGATGCGATAATCTTCCAAACGCTTCCGGCCATACTCGCTTTTACTTCTTGCATTTTTATTCCTCCTTATTTTTAATTGTCAATGGAAGATAATAATCTTCTACAAAAGTTGTAGGTGTATTTCCAGCAATAAATGCCACTGACTTCATAATTTCTTTGATCATTGGTAAATTCGATTTAATACCTTCAATGACGTAATCATCCAAAGCTTTATTCATTTGTTGTATCGCTTCATTTCTTGACTGTCCTTTTGTAATCAGTTTACCGATCATTGGATCATAAAACGGTGTAACTGTCATGTTTTCAGCGACTGTTAATTCATTGCGTGTTTGCTTCCCTTGTGGAACTTTGAATGTAGTAATTTTCCCAGGTGAAGGAAAAAAGGTAACCGGGTCCTCTGCATAAATACGTGCTTCAATAGCATGTCCTTTAAGTTTCAGGTCGGATTGATTAAACGCCAGCTTTTGACCGTTTGCGATTCGTATTTGCTCTTCTACAATATCCGTGCCGGTTACTTCTTCTGTTATACCATGTTCAACTTGTATGCGTGTATTCATTTCCAAAAAATAAAAGTTTTCTTCTTCGTCTACTAAAAATTCAATTGTGCCGGCATTGGTATAGTTTATTGCTTTTGCGGCCTTTACGGATGCCTCACCCATTTTTTGACGTGTTGTCTTATGGATGAACGGAGAAGGGGCTTCTTCGATGACTTTTTGATTCCGGCGTTGAATCGAACATTCTCTTTCAAATAAATGAACAATATTTCCGTGATGATCTGCTAATAATTGCATTTCAATATGGCGTGCATGTGTTACCTTTTTTTCAATAAACATGGAACCGTCACCGAAAAAGTTTTTCGCCCGTTCCGAGTTACTTGTAAAAGCTTTCTCTAATGCTGCATCGTCTTTGACCATCTGCATTCCGATGCCACCACCACCGGCAGCAGCTTTCAACATGACAGGATACCCAATTTTACGAGCGGCGGATATTGCTTCATCGGCACTTTTCACTGCTTGCTCCGTTCCGGGAATGATCGGAACTCCTGCTAGCTGCATCGCATATCTTGCAGCTACTTTGTCCCCCATTTGCTTAATGACCTTACTATTTGGACCGATAAAAGTAATCCCTTCCGCCTCACATTGATTTGCAAAAACGGCATTTTCGCTTAAAAAGCCATAACCCGGATGAATAGCATCAACATTTGCCTTTTTAGCAATGGAAATGATCTTTTCAGAATTTAAATAACTTTCATCAACACGTGAGCCGCCAAGCAGATAGCTTTCATCTGCCATTGAAACATAAGGGCTAAGTTTGTCTGCTTCCGAATATACGGCTACTGTAGCAATACCTAGCCGTTTACATGTTCGTATAATACGGGATGCAATGGCTCCACGGTTGGCAATGAGTATTTTTTTAATCATAAATGTCCTCCTGGTTTACGTGAAGTTACAATTATTTGCACCCTAATTGTCTAGCAATGACGAGGCGCTGGACTTCCGATGTTCCTTCTCCAATTTCCAGTAGTTTCGCATCTCGTAAATAACGCTCCACTTCGTACTCTCGCATGTAACCATAACCACCATGGATTTGAATCGCTTCGTTTGCAGCACGAAATGCTGTTTCAGTTGCAAACAATTTGGCATATGCCGCTTCTTTTGAAAACGGTTTATCATTATCCTTTAGCCAAGCCGCTTTATAGACCATGTTTCTTGCTAATTCAATTTCCATTGCCATATCTGCAAGTTTAAATTGAATCGCTTGAAAACTGGAGATTGGTTTACCGAATTGGCTTCTTTCCTTGGCATAAATTAATGCTTTATCAAGAGAGGCCTGAGCTATACCTACGCCAAGAGAAGCAATGGAGATTCGGCCACCGTCGAGTGTATGTAAAAATTGTTTAAAGCCTTTTTGTGGGTCACCTAGTAAGTTCTCTTTCGGTACGCGTACATTATTTAATACTATTTCTGCTGTATCGGAACCTCTCACGCCCATTTTGTCATAGTTGCTCGTTATCGCCAATCCTTTTGAATCTGCAGGGACAATAATGGCGGAAATAATATTTTTTCCTTGCTCATTTTTACCAGTAACAGCAGTAACGATAATTGTCTCGGCAAAACTTGCATTCGTAATAAAACACTTTTCTCCGTTAATAATATAGTCATCATTATCTAGCACTGCCGTTGTTTTTGTACCACCTGCATCCGAACCGGCATTTGGTTCCGTAAGGCCGAACGCTCCTAATGCTTTTCCTTCAGCAAGTGGTTTTAAATACGTTTCTTTTTGCGCATCCGTCCCAAAATAAAAAATGGGGCTTGCTCCAAGTGAAACGTTGGCAGCATAGCTTAGTCCGGTGCTCCCACATGCTTTTCCTATTTCTTCTACAGCTATTGCATAGGAAATCGTATCCCCATCAGAACCGCCAAATTTTTCAGGGAAAGGAATTCCCATTAAACCAAGTTCACCAATTTGTTCAAATATATCTGTAGGAAAAGCAGCATTTGTATCTATTTCAATTGCTCGTGGTTTTATAACACTTTGAGCAAAATCTCGAACCATCTTTTGGATCATTTCCTGCTCTTTTGTTAATTCAAAATTCATGAGAGGCCTCCTCATTTTCTCTAGTCTTTACTCTACACTTACACACTTATGTTGCTATTATTTAGAATACCAAATTACATTTGTATATTCCATTGTTAAATACAATCGATACACCAATTGAAAGAATAAAACCACAATGATCTTTTAGATATAACGAGAGTGCCAATGTAAAGCTCGTGATTTGATGTTAACACAAAAAAATAGGAAGATGGCTCCTCTCCCTATTTTACACTTGCATATTTAATTATTATCTTCTGAAAAAGGTTTTTTATATTCAGCTTCCAACCAAGTCTGTTCTACTTCCCCTTGGTTATCAGAATCAATAACGAATGAGCCATTGCTGTATCGATCACTGAATGGCAATTCTAAAGGATAAATTCGATGGCTTTCTCCAGATGATGTTCGGAAGCATAAATTATCATTTTCATGAATGAAGAAAAATCCTTCAATCCGATGTGCTTTCTTTTTTAATTCACGCAACATAATTAGTCCTCTTTTAGCGCGGGTTGATTTTTCGAATTCATTTAATTTCATTCGTTTACAAGCACCTCGCTGAGTGATAACTACAATGGATGGGTCGGATAAACCATCAAAAGCATGTCCATTTACAACAAATTCTTCATTTTTTAATTGAATCCCAATCACACCTTGTGCACGCTGGCCGACTATAGATATATCTGATTCATGAAACCATAATCCATATCCTTTGTTTGACGTAATAAAAATATCTGAATGTCCGTCTGTTTGATAAACGTTAACAACTTCATCTTCATCTTTTAAATTAACGGCGATTAAAGCGCGAGAAAAACGTTGAGCATCATATAAATTTAATTTACTCCGTTTAACCATTCCTTTTTTCGTGATAAATAAGAGAAAATGATCATCTGTAAATTTTCGTACAGGTATACCTTCAATTATATGTTCATGTTCATCAAGTGGCGCTATATTGGATATATGCTGTCCAATATCCTTCCACCGAATATCCGGGAGTTCATGTACAGGGATACAGATGAACTTCCCTTTATTTGTGAAGAGAAGAAGTTTATCGGTCGTATTTATTTCTAATAGACTAATTAAGTAGTCATTCTCTTTTATTGTAAAATCATCCCGATTTGACGCAGCATAGGATCTAATACTTGTACGCTTGACATACCCATCCTTTGTGATTGTTACGAGAACATCTTCGCTCGGTATAGTCACTTCGATGTTAATGGATAAATTTTCAATTTCATCTTCGATCAGTGTACGTCTGTTGGTTGCGTATGTTTTCTTAATTTGTCGCAAATTCTTTTTAAGCAACTGAAAAAGTTTTTTATCACTAGAAAGAATGGAATTGTATGTATCAATTTTTTCCTTTAATTCATGTGCTTCTTTTTCAAGTAGCGTAATATCTGTATTCGTTAATCGATACAGCTGTAACATGACAATAGCTTCTGCTTGTTTTTCGGTGAAGCCATATTTTTTTTCAATTTGCATTTTTGCATCCTGTTTATTTTTTGATGCTCGGATGGTTGTAATGAGTTCATCCAATATGGAAACAGCCTTTATTAAGCCGTCAACAATGTGCGCCCGGTCAATAGCCCGCTCCAGGTCAAATTTGGTTTGTCTAGTGATAACATTTTTTTGGTGGTCTATATATGCATCAAGTATCTCTGGCAATGATAGTAATTTTGGCGTTTTATTCTGGATGGCTACCATGTTGAAGTTATATGTTACTTGTAAATCTGTATTTTTGTATAAATAGTTTAAAAGCCCATTGCTGTCAGCATCTTTTCGAAGATCAATCACGATGCGTAAGCCGGTTCGATCGGTTTCGTCGCGAATTTCTGTTATCCCTTCAACTTTACGGTCATTGATCAGTTCATCTACTTTTCTGACCATAGACGCCTTATTAACGTCATACGGTATTTCCTCGATGATGATTTGTTCGCGATTGCCTTTTGTTTTTTTAATTGCTGCTTTGCCTCGTACAATAATTCTTCCTTTTCCTGTATTATAGGCTGATTTAATACCTTCAATTCCTTGAATAATTCCTCCGGTAGGAAAATCAGGTCCTTTTAATACGGTCATTAAACGATCGACGCTTACATTGGGATTATCAATTCTCATAATAACAGCATCGATGACTTCCTCTAAGTTATGCGAAGGAATTTCAGTTGCATAGCCGGCCGATATTCCTGTAGAACCGTTCACTAACAAATTAGGAAACTTTGCCGGAAACACGACCGGTTCAGACATTGTATCATCAAAGTTTGGAATATAGTCAACGGTATTTTTGTCGATATCTTTTAAAAGTTCTGATGTGACACTGGAAAGTCGGGCCTCTGTATACCGCATTGCGGCGGGCGGATCACCATCAATACTTCCGTTATTCCCGTGCATTTCAATCAGTTCATTCCGCATTTTCCAATCTTGACTAAGACGGACCATCGCCTCGTAAACAGAGGAATCTCCATGCGGATGATAGGAACCAATAACTGCACCAACGGTTTTAGCCGCTTTTCGGAAATTTTTATCATGTGTATTTTTATCCTGGTGCATCGCATATAAAATTCGTCTTTGAACTGGTTTAAGTCCATCGCGTACATCCGGCAGGGCACGGTCTTGTATAATATATTTACTGTATCTCCCAAACCTATCTCCAATTACTTCTTCCAATGGCAGATCGACATATTGTTTTATGTGAGCCATGCAGATCCCCCTTTACTACAAGTGAATTTTATCATTTTCAAGTATGTTATTATCTTCATCTAGACCGAATTCCACATTGTTTTCAATCCATTTCCTACGTGGAGAAACTTTATCCCCCATTAAAGTAGTTACCCTTCGATCTGCTCTTGCAACGTCATCAATTGTTACACGTATAAATGTGCGTGTCTCCGGGTCCATTGTAGTCTCCCATAATTGGTCGGCATTCATTTCCCCGAGCCCTTTATAACGCTGGATGATGTAACCAGTTTTAAACTTTTTTACAGCTTCTTTCATTTCTTCATCATTCCACGCATAGATAATTTCTTCTTTTTTGCCTTTCCCTTTGGAAATTTTAAAAAGTGGTGGTAGAGCAATATATACTTTACCGGCTTCTACAAGGGGGCGCATGTAACGATAAAAAAACGTCAACAATAATACTTGAATGTGAGCACCGTCCGTGTCAGCGTCCGTCATAATAATGACTTTATCGTACTGAATGTCCTCCATATTAAAGTCTCCGCCTACGCCAGCTCCAATCGTATGAATGATGGTTGAAATTTCTTCATTTTTCATGACATCTTCTAGCTTTGCTTTCTCTGTATTAATTACTTTTCCTCTTAATGGTAAAATTGCTTGAAACTTTCGGTCACGGCCGAGTTTTGCTGATCCTCCCGCTGAGTCACCCTCTACTAGGTATAATTCATTTCGCTTAGGATTTTTTGATTGAGCAGGTGTCAGTTTACCGCTCAATAGCGTGTTCTTTTTTCTTTTTCGCTTACCTGACCTTGCTTCTTCACGAGCTTTGCGCGCTGCTTCTCTCGCTTCTTTTGCTTTAATTGATTTTTGAAGGAGTTGTTTTGCAGTATCCGCATTTTCTTCGAGAAAATAATTCAGTTTTTCCGAGATAACAGTATCTACAACAGAGCGTGCTGCTAATGTACCAAGACGACCTTTCGTTTGACCTTCAAATTGTAAGCTTTCTTCTGGAATACGTACAGACACGATAGCCGTAAATCCTTCACGAATATCGGTGCCTTCTAGATTTTTATCTTTACTTTTCAATAAATTCATTCTGCGAGCATAGTCATTGAACGTGCGAGTAATGGCCGTTCTTGCTCCTGCTTCATGTGTACCGCCATCTTTTGTCCGTACATGATTAACGAATGACAGCATTGTTTCGGCATAACCATCATTAAATTGAAAAGCAAAATCAACTTCAATGTCATCATGAACACCTTCAATAGTAACGACAGGATGAAGGGTATCTTTATCTTCATTTAAGTAATCGATAAACGATTTTAGACCTTCTGGATATTCATAGGATACTTTCTCATCGTGTGTTAAATCGGTTAAATCAATTTGCAGACCTTTCAATAAGAAAGCTGCTTCCTGTAAGCGTTCTGCTAATGTTTCGTAATCGAACAAGGTTGTGGAAAAAATGGTCGGATCGGGCATGAAATGGATGGTCGTTCCGGTCTTTTTTGTAGCCCCTATTTTCTCAAGATTCCCGTCCGGCTTGCCTCCATCGGTAAATTTCTGGCGATACGTATATCCTTCACGATGTGTAGTGATTGTTAGCCACTTCGATAAGGCATTAACTACAGCAGCACCTACACCATGCAGTCCACCACTGGCTTTATATCCGCCTTGTCCAAATTTACCACCTGCATGCAATACCGTAAATATAACCTCGGGAGTCGATTTTCCTGTCGTGTGCATGCCAGTCGGGATCCCTCTTCCATTATCTTCAATGGAAATGCTATTATCATTATGTATGGTTACTTTTATTTTATTTCCAAAGCCAGCCAATGCTTCGTCCACTGCATTGTCCATAATTTCAAAAACTAAATGATGCAATCCTCGTACATCTGTGCTGCCGATATACATGGCAGGCCTTTTACGGACTGCATCTAACCCTTCTAATACTTGAATCGATTCTTCTGTATACTTTACAGGTTCATGAGCCAATGGATTCCTTTCCCCTTTCAAATAATCCGAAATAGCAACTAACCTTCATATTAGAACAAATGGTCTCGCTTGTAAATTATATTTTTACCACCAATCCGGACTTTCAATAATAAATGGTGAAAAAGTACATTATTTAGAATACTATAATGTACTCCTTCTGTATATGTTTTTAATACAGATTGATGTTGCTGTTTCCCATAAAAAATGTTTTCGCAGTATATCGTTAAATACAAACGCGATGAAATTTTACAGTAAAAAAAGATGACTTTATCATTAGTCATCCTGTAATCATAAGTGAAGCGCAAGCGCCCTTGCAGGCTAAAAGTGTAACCTCCTGGGACTGCGCTTAAATGCTTTTCCCACCGAAAGAATTTTCACTAAATTCTCCTGGGACTGTAGCTACGCTTTCGTCCTACCGAAAACATTTGTCCGTCGAAGCTAGCCAGCTACACAAGATTATATAATTTTTGACCTTTTAAAGACAAGCTCATATTTATCGGTGCAGTAAAAGTCGACAAATTAAGTTATTGAAATGTAGTTACGTCAGTAATAAGAAACTACTTTATTTTTTAAGTAGTATGGCCTGTGCTACTTTAATGCATAGATCCATAATTACTGTAAATCCTTCTTCTTCTAAATAATGGAATGCTTCGTCGTTTTTGATGCCTTGCTGTGCCCAAAAAATACGACAATCCGTCAGTGCGGCTTCTTTGGCAATGTCTGGCAAAAATTCCGGACGACGGAATACATTAATTATATCAATTTGATCGGTCACTTCTGTTAAAGATGAATATGCCTTTTCACCGAGAACCTCATTAACTGTTGGATTTACGGGAATTATTCGATACCCGTTGTCTTGCATCACTTTTGACACTTGGTATGATGTTCTTTCCGGGTTGTCAGAAAGTCCTACAACGGCAATTGTGCTAGCAGATTCCAAAATTGATTTTATTTTTTCATTAGTCGGATTTTCCAATTTGCGATCCCACCTAAGTTTATGTTTTAAGGCAAGTATTTCTTAATTCAACTTAGTCTACTACCCTTATTCTACCATATAAAAAAATAAAACGATAATACAGCAACTATACATCCCTGCCGAATTATGTAACAATTACTGGGTAGACAATCGTTTTAACAATCATGTATTATAAGAATTATCGCTTACTCTTTCGTAAATTATAAAGAAAGCAGGCTGTAATAATGGACTATTTTATTTTTATTATTCTTTCCTATCTTTTAGGTTCCATTCCTACTGCATTAATAGTTGGTAAAGTTGGATTTGACCTGGATATAAGGGAGCATGGAAGTGGAAACCTAGGTGCTACAAATGCGTTTAGAGTACTAGGTACGAAAGCGGGAGTTATTGTTACACTAAGTGACATACTAAAGGGAACTGTTGCTACCCTTCTCCCGCTTGCTGCAGCTTTTTTTATCGATGTTGAGGTTAACCGATTAATCATTGGATTATTTGCGGTGCTTGGACATACGTATCCGCTATTCGCCAAGTTTAAGGGAGGCAAGGCGGTTGCTACTTCAGGTGGGATATTTTTAGGCGTAAGCCCATTACTGTTTGCAATTATAATCATTACTTTCATTTCGGTGTTGTACTTATCTAAATACGTTTCATTATCTTCTATGGTTACCGGTATTGTTGCGGTAATTGGTTCACTCATATTACAGGATATTGGGTTAACAATCGTATCAGTAGCTTTAACCATTTTTGTCTTTTATCGCCATAAGGATAATATTAAGCGGATAAAGAATAAAACAGAGCCTAAAATAACGTGGATGTAGGAGTATACTGCTGATAATTGCATATCATTTAATATACTTCTTGCAGTTTGGTATACTTTAACAAGAGGAAATAACTCCTCGTCGTTATTTGAATACTTTTTGCTGAAAAATATACGGCACATATGAACTATTTTATTAAAGAAAGTTTTAATTGAAGAGGTAAAAATAATGAAGTATATTTTTATTGGTATTATTCACTTTTATCGTAAGGCTATTAGCCCATTTAAACCACCTACTTGCCGATTTTTGCCTACTTGTTCCGAATACGGACTAGAAGCATTTAAACGATTTGGAGCCATTAAAGGTGCTTATTTAACAATTAAAAGAATCAGTAAATGCCATCCATTTCATGCTGGTGGAATTGACCTTGTACCTGAACGAACAGATGTAAAAAATAGTGAAAATAACTAGCTATAAAGTATGGAGGGTGCTTTTGTATGAAAATAAATGTAACGGACCAAGCTGCTAAATGGTATAAGAACGAATTATCTATTAACTCCTCTAAATACTTACGTTTTTTTGTTCGTTACGGTGGTTACGGCGGCCTGGTTCCGGGTTTTTCTTTAGGTGTTGAAATGGAGAAACCAAACGAAATCCACACTTCGACAACGGTAGAAGATATTATCTTTTATATTGAAGAAGCGGATGCATGGTATTTTGATGGTAAAAATTTAACGATAACGATGGATGAAACATATGAAGAACCAAAACTTTCTTATCAATAAATAAAAGTCTATGATATGAATAAATCAAACTTTACTCATTTCATAGACATTTTAATTTGTATTTACAAGTTAAACTTTTTAATATGCTCCCATTTGTTTTCATCGATTAAAATCTTTTTTTGGATTTCTCCGAATAAATCAAAATGAGGGTACTTTTGATCATGATGGATCCAATTTTTATCAAGACCGTAATTCTCTCCCCATTGAATGAGTTTTCCAATATTGCTGCAGCCGACTTTTGTTACCGTATAACATCCAGGAAAACGTTCATCCATCCAATAGTGTGTTAAAAAGGATATCTTTCCCATTTGGACGTCTCGTTTCCATGTTCGCAGTTCAGTTTTATTAATTCCGAATGCCATGATTAGTTCCCTCAATTAATTTCTTATAAGCTTGATGCCAACTTGGAAATGACCGGCGCAATGATAATGGTTTGAACGTTTCCTTGTTTACAATCACATGCTTTGTTGTGCCGGTAACTGCTTCTATTCCATCGCTTCCACTTACTTTGTAGCCATATACGGTCCGAATTCCATCATACTTTTCCAACCATGTCTCAATATAAACATCGTCACCATAACGTATAGGACTTTTATAAGCGATATGTATATCAATCACTGGAGAAACGACATTTTCTTTCTCCATATCTGTATAAGCAAATCCTAGACTTTCAATTAACTTCGTCCGCCCAATCTCAAACCAAATCAAATAATTCGCATGATATACGACACCCATTTGGTCTGTCTCCTGATATCTGACTTCGATCGGTGTTTTAATTAAATTCAATATACTCCCCCTAACTTTGCGGTCATATTTTAGCTACGTCGATTGTAAAATTAAGCTAGACAACTAAAAAAGTCATTCGTGGTACACTCGATATGTGTTTCCAACCACAGAAAACATAGGAGTGATCACAAATGACCTACACCCATCTTACCACGGATGAACT
>NZ_JBPYCR010000042.1:0-30268 GCF_051846915.1 Virgibacillus sp. W0181 | reverse complement strand
TGGTTGGTGAATTGTCATCCAACTCTTTTGATTTTTTTACATGCGCTGGGTTTACAACGACTACTTCGAGTCGCTTTTCCATTAGCCAATAAGCTAATGGCAGCCAGTAATGGCCTGTTGGCTCCATGCCTATAATGACATCCGTTTTCCCTTGTTGAATGGATAATTCGTTTTGCCAACGCAAAAGGGTCTGAAAGCCTTCAAATGAGTTATCAAAGTATAGGGCTTTTCCGAACTGAATACCTCGAAAATCCTGCGCACGTGCAACATGTTTGTTCTTCGCAATATCAATACCGACAATTAAAGTGCTCTCTTTTAGTTGTAAGATCTTTTCGTTTTGTTTATAATTCATGATAGTCCTCCTTGGTTAATTTAAGGGTCCTTTTGCTAGCTAGCTGCGGACACCTCGTATCATACCAAGGGGACATTTTTTATTCAATCCTCATTTTGCTTCATTACAGGAATGCTTTCTTACCTTTTGAAAAACCGCTTCAAGGAAGAAGCGGCTGTTTCATTAAATAGCAATATTTTTTTCTGTTGCTGTTTCATCATTAAATGTTTTTATATTCAATTTCTTCATAATCCGTGCAGTTAATGTGCCTGACAGCATACTATCATTTACATTGAGTGCCGTACGCCCCATATCGATAAGTGCTTCAACTGAAATAAGCACACCAGCGAGAGCCACCGGAAGTCCCATGGAGGAAAGAACGATCAACGCTGCAAACGTCGCACCGCCACCTACACCGGCTACACCAAATGAACTAATCCCTATAACTAAAACCAGTTGGATCAAAAACCCCGGGGATAACGGGTCAATTCCTACAGAAGGAGCAATCATCACTGCAAGCATCGCCGGGTAAATACCGGCACATCCGTTTTGGCCAATCGTCGCCCCAAACGAAGCGGACATGTTGGCAATCCCTTGGTCAACACCCAGCGCATTTCTCTGAGCTTGAATATTTAATGGAATCGTCCCTGCACTAGATCGTGAAGTGAAAGCAAATCCAAGGACCGGAAGCACCTTTTTTACATAGGTGAGCGGATTCAAGCCAAACAGGCCAATTAATAGCAAGTGAATAATAAACATAGCGATTAAAGCAACGTACGATGCAACTACAAATTTACCAAGTTCTATAATCCCTGCGAGTTCTGTATTAGCTACTGTCGTTGCTATTAATGCAAGAATTCCGAATGGCGTTAAACGCAGTACTAATGTAACAATGCGCATAACGACTGCATAAACAGCATTAACTATTGTCGTGAACATTTCCGCCTGTTTCGGGTTTTTCCGTCGTAAACCGAGTACAGCAATCCCAACAATAAGGGAAAAGAACACAACAGCAATCACCGATGTTGGCCGTTCACCAGTCATATCCATAAATATATTCGATGGAATGAAGTTTAGAATTTTTTGCGGTGTGGATAAATCCTCGATCTCCCCAAGCTTTGTTTCCAATAAACTTCCCCGTTCCGCTTCGTCCGCCCCAATATCAATTTGATCCGCATTTAAGTCAAAAGCGACCGCGCTGCCAATCCCGATTACAGCGGCTACCATCGCAGTGGAAACGAGAAAACCAATAATCCATGCGGACATCTTCCCCAATTCTGACGATTTTTCCAAATTAATAATCGACTGAATGATTGATACCATAACGAGCGGAATAACAATCATCATAAGCAAACGAATATAACCTCTACCAACAATGTTGTACCATTCCGTTGTTTCTCCCAACACTTCCGAACCTGCACCATATGCTGCTTGTAATAGTGCACCTAGCAAAATCCCAATTCCAAGCCCTGTGAATACACGTTTACTAAAAGAAACATGTTTTTTCTGCATATAAATTAACAGGACAATAGTACCCAGTAAAACACCAATATTCATTAATACGTATATCGAACTCAAAGTTATTCCCCCTTGGTTTTTATTTAAAACATATAATTCCTATAAACTTACTATACTTTAACATATTATCTGTTATGCTAATCGGTGTCAATATAAATAAATAAAAAATAAAAAAATCGCACCCATTATTATTTAAATGAGTACGATTGATATTTGACTATTATTAAACTATCAGTGAAGCATACCTTGATAATTACCATTTATAGCAGCTTTAAATACATAAGTCGCATTTTGTTTACTCACGTAAGTAGCGAGTATTTCATATTTTAACAAGACTTTTCGTACCTTATTATGAAAGCTTCACTTTTTAATCCGTGGTATATTTGCTTGTAGTTCGACCTCTACATTTCCGCGAATAGCACGGGAAATCATACAGCCTTTTTCCGCTGCTTCTACAAGCTGTTCTAACTTTTCAAACTCTTCATCTTCGGCATCTTGTTTAAGAATAACGGTAGGTCGATGAATTATTTTTTTATAGGTAATTACGCCTTTATCCACATTAACAATACCAACTGATTCCAGTAGCATTTCATCGAGCGGTAATTTCTTCCGTTCGATCATCGCAGCAAGCGTAATAATATAGCATGTAGCAGCTGCACCGAGTAGCATCTCATCCGGATTTGTTCCAACACCCGGTCCGTCCATTTCTTCCGGGATCGATATAGCAGTTTGTAAATTTCCGGATTCGATATATCCTTCACTATCTCTGCCACCTGGCCATTGTGCTTTCAAATGAAAATGATGCTCTGACATCTAGATGCCTCCTCTTTTCTACCTCTAATCCCTTTTCAAATTTTATTGAAGTATATAGGTGATACTTACTCCTCGTTAACAGCTTTTGCATTACCTAGCCTTTATAATGAAAGATGTCAGGAGCCTTGTCGCACTTATGCAGCAAAAGTTCTATGCTGACTTATCCAATAAAGTGACACTTCATTCAGTTGAGGATTTCCTTTCCCCCACCTTCTCGTTTCATTTTCCATGCATAAAGGCAGAGCATTACAGCCCGTTAATTCGTGATAATATTAATAGCTTGTCCTAAAACAACACCAATAATAACGATAAGCCACGCTGGTAACTTCCATACTTGCAGCATAATAAACAAAAGTGCAGCAAGGGCGAAATCGAGATTATGATTGATCGAAGACGTAAAAACCGGATCGTAAAATGCCGCTAATAATATGCCGACGACACTGGCGTTAACACTATTCAGCATTCCTTGAAAACGGGGTTTTCCTCGCAATTCCTTCAAAAATGGTAGTGCCCCAATAACAAGCAAGAAAGAAGGAAGAAATATCGCTACCGTTGCAATGATCGCTCCTATTACTCCATGAATCATTGCCCCTAAATAGCTTGCAAAGGTAAACAATGGACCAGGAACCGCCTGTGCCATCCCGTAGCCAGCCAGAAACTGACTCGATGTAAGTAATTCTGTTGGAACGACTTCTTTTTCAAGCAATGGTAAAACAACATGCCCTCCACCAAATACGAGGGTACCGACCCGAAAAAACATATCGAATAACTGTATATGAACCGAGGGGTACGTTGTTGCTAAAATTGGAGTTCCAATTAACAGTAAAACAAGCAATGCTAACGAGAAAACACCTTGCTTTTTTGTAATAGAAATAGCGAATGAATGTACATCTGGTTGAGACTGTTTTGCAAAAGCAAAAAAGCCTAGCAAAGCGGCAACCGCAATAATCATGATTTGAATAAATGCAGATGGAACAGCGAGCATGATTACAGCAGCGAGCAGAGCGATAGCGATACGTGGTCGATCCGGTGTTAGCTTTTTGCCGAGATTAAGGACAGCATGAGCAACAACAGCAACCGCAACAATTTTCAAGCTAGCAATCCAACTAGCATCACCCAACGAAAACGTTTGATACATTGCAGCAAATAAGACAAGCACAATGACGGAAGGCAGGGTAAATCCAAACCAGGAAACAACCCCTCCGAATATTCCACCGCGTATCATCCCAATTGCCATACCAACCTGGCTGCTCGCGGGCCCAGGAAGAAATTGAGCAAGTGCAATAATATCGGCATACGTCTTATCATCCAGCCATTTGCGTTTATCCACATACTCGTTTTTAAAATAGCCGAGATGAGCAATCGGACCGCCAAATGATGTTAAACCTAACTTTAATGATGTAAAGCCTATTTCTAAAAGTGTTTTTAACTGCATCATATCCTCCTGAAAACTTTGTAACTATACCATAAAGTATAAGAAGGATACAATGCCAGCTAAAACATAAAGTTTTACACTCAGTTTACAATGTTTTCATTTTCTAGCGTGGAGTGAAAAATCTGTATTGTGGCCAGATCTTTACGTCACATGTACATGATCAATTATTTCTTTTAATACTTTTGCTTGATTATTGTTTTCATCTTTAGCAGAAAACAATAAGGTTATATTTTTATTATGTTTTTTTGTAATCTCCTTTAATTCGTCTAATGCGTCACCTTGTTCATCCGTTTCAAGTTCTTGTTTATACTTTTTCTTAAATTCATCATATTTGTCAGGATCGTGATCAAACCATTTACGCAAATCGTTGGAAGGACCAATGTCTTTTAACCAATGATCCAATTTAGCATCTTCTTTAGACATACCGCGAGGCCAAACCCGATCGACCAAAATGCGTACGCCGTCCTTTTTATCTGCTTCATCGTATATACGTTTTATTTGTACTGGCATGATAATCCTCTCCTTTCGAATCTGCTATATTTATACCCGTTCTGCTGATTCGAAAACCATTGTAGATAATAACCGGATTAGGTGCTTGTTCGTGATGCCGCTACTTCTTGTTTGAGGCAGAATCCTACCTACAATAAAAAATTGTGGATACTGCTAAGGTTATTAGGTTAAAGTTTTTATCTAATGTTGAACAGTCTGTTTTTTTGTCTTTTTATGACCGGACATAAACCAACCTGATACAGCTATACCGACAAGTACGACGTAAAAGATAATTTTCCAAACCGTAGAATGTGGAAAATCATGAGGAATGAGTAAAATATCCTCGTGCGCCAACACAATGACAGATAACTTTACTCCTACCCAACCGACGATGGCAAATGCAGCGACTTCAAGTCCCGGGCGATCGTGCAACAGTTTCACAAATATATTTGCTGCAAAACGCATGAATATAACACCGATCATCCCGCCGGCAAACACAACGAGAAATTGTCCGCCATCCAAACTCCCGACAGTAAATAAGCCAGTCGGAGTGAGCGCTACTGCAAGCGCAACCGCTGCTAAAATAGAATCAATTGCAAAAGCCAAATCCGCAATTTCAACTTTCAATACGGTCATCCAAAAGCCGCTTCCTTTTGTTTTTGGCTTTTTCTTTTCTTCTTTATGCGCATAACGATCATATAAATTCTTAAATGCAATAAATAGTAAATACAACGCTCCAAGCGCTTGTACTTGCCATATATCGACAAGAAAAGAAATAACAAATAAAGACCCGAATCGGAGAATAAATGCCCCTGCTAACCCATAAAAAAGTGCTTTTCGACGTTTTTCATCCGGTAAATGCTTGACCATAATTGCTAACACTAGTGCGTTATCTGCAGCCAAAAGCCCTTCCAATCCAACCAGAATGACAAGCACCCATAAGTATTCTATTACTAATTGTATGTCCATTCGTGTCTCTCCTTTAAGAGGTTGTTCAAAAAGCCACCAAATTATTAGTGGCGAATTACTACGTTGGCAATAGCAGACCTCCTGCTAAAAACGCCCACGTCCTGTGGGCAACGCAGAAGTCAGTACCTAGCCTGTTGCTCGAAACTATGCCGCCTCGTCTCTTTTGCTTCCAATTCGGCTTTTTTTGAACACACTCTTTAATATAAAAATGGTCCCCGCCAATAGGCAGGAACCATGCTAAAGCAGCAAAAAAGACCCTTACCTATAATGGTAAAGGTCTCGCTAACAACGATCGTTGCCAATCAAGCCGGAGGATAATTCCTCGTAATGACGACTTCAATTGTGCAGCTACTCCCCTTTAGGAATATGCGGTTAATTTAATTAAAACATGCTGTATATTACTATGTCAATAAACTTGTCGAAAATCCCTTACCATTGTATAGTATCATTCCCATTCACCATAATACTAAACGATCTTTTACTGCATTCGGGGAAAATTGCTATTATTCAACACCCATTGCACGCTTTATCAATTGATCCATTGCATCTTTCAAAGCTGTTAATTCCTTTTCGCTTTCTGCAAGACTTCCCCCACATACACCATAGTAGCACTTGATTTTTGGTTCTGTTCCGGATGGGCGCAAACAGACCCAGCTATTGTTCGCCAATTGATATTTCACTACATTTTCTTTAGGAAGGTTAATTTTTTCGACACCATTATCAGCACCCATGTTTGTTCGCTTACTGACAGCATAGTCTTCAATAGCCAGTGTTTCTAATCCGGCAATCTCCGAAAGTGGATATTGACGCACATGCTCCATGATTTGTTTTATTTTCTCCGAGCCTTCTTTTCCTTTTAACGTCAACGAAGAAATACCTTCCAAATAATAGCCGTGTTTCTGATGGAGCATATCTAACGCTTCCAATAACGTTTTCCCTTTATCTTTCCAGTATTGAGCCATTTCTGCGGCCATAACTGCCGCTTGTACTGCATCTTTGTCACGAGCAAAACTGCTGATTAAATAGCCATAGCTTTCCTCAAATCCAAACACAAACGTTTCACCAGTGGCATCAAATTCATTGATTTTTTCGCCAATATATTTAAAACCGGTTAAGGTGTCAATCGTCGTTACACCATAGGAATCGGCAATAGAACGTCCCAGCTCTGTCGTTACAATTGTTTTTAACATCCGTGCATTACTTAATAATACGGCATCATCACTATGCATCAACAAATAATCGAGCAAGAGGGAACCAAGCTGATTACCGGTTAGTACCTGATATTCCCCGGTCGCATCTTTTACAGCCACTCCGAGCCGATCTGCATCTGGATCCGTTCCGAGTAAAACATCAGCGTTAACCTTTTTGCCAAGCGTGATAGCGAACGCAAATGCCTGATGTTCTTCCGGGTTTGGTGATTCAACCGTGGAGAATTCCGGATCTGGAACAGCTTGCTCTTCAACAACGTGAACGTGCTCAAAATTTAATTGCTGCAAACCATTTCGGACAAGATTTTCCGATGTTCCATGTAACGGGGTGAATACAATTTTTAAATCTTTTGCTGCATCTAACATTTCTTCATCCATTTTCGTAATTTGCAAAAGCTTTTCTAAATAGGCATGGTCCACTTCTCCATTGACCCATTGTATTAAGTTCCTTTTCTCCAGTTCTTTCTCTTCCACTACTGGAACTGTTAATTCATTCTGAACACGATTAACTGCGGTAATAACTTCATTTGCTTCCTCTGGAGTAATTTGTCCGCCTTCTTCATTATAAACTTTAAAACCGTTATACTCCGGTGGATTATGACTTGCTGTTATCATAATTCCTGCTGCAGCTCCAAAGTAGCGCACAGCAAAGGAAAGTAATGGGGTTGGGTGAAGCGACTCAAATACATAAGCCTTCATGCCAAACGTCCCGAGTACTTTAGCTGCTTCAAGTGCAAAAGCTTGAGACATATGCCTTGAATCGTAAGCAATTACTACTCCTCGATCTTTTACATTAACACGATGTTCAAGCAAATGATTAGACAGACCATGAACGGCTTTTCTGACGGTATATATATTCATGCGATTAGATCCAGGGCCGATAATCCCCCGCATTCCCCCGGTTCCAAACGTTAATTCTTTATAAAAAGCATCCTCCAAAGCAGCTTCATTGTTTGCTATTGTCTTTAGCTCATTGCGGAGCGATGCGTCCAGTTGTTCGAAATCATTCCATTTTTGATATACTTGTTTCCACGTATTCACTAATTTGTTCCCCCTGAACCATTGTTTGTTCAAATAGTAGCATACTTTGCTTGAATATTCTATTAAACTTTTCCGTTCATCTGTTTAAATCAATATTTTTTCGGTGAAACTATAAGTGCGTGTTCAAAAAGGAGGATAAAAAGCGCAAAGATATTCAAGGCGGCGCAGTTTTGAGTACCGGAATGTATGCTTTTAAATACATGAGGAACGGAAAAGCAAGCCAACGAAGAAGATCAAAGCGATTTTTTACCGGACTTTTTGAACAACCTTTATAAAGGAGGAAAAATTCCCCTTTCTTATCGGAAATGAAAAAGGTATGATAGATATTATATATAACCTATATTAAGAAAGTTGTGATGTGATGCTGAAAAATCGCTGGTTTCAATCATTAGTCGTTTTTATTCTCATCTTTCTATTAATCTTGTTACTGTCAAAAACTAGTTTTGTTTTTACTCCGGTTTTACAGTATGTTGGTGCTGTAGCAGTACCGATCATTGGTGCAGGCATTTTGTACTATATTACGAAGCCAGTCATGCACTTGTTTGAAAAGCTGAAAATAAATCGTATTGTCTCGATTCTGCTCGTTTTTTTACTGCTTATTTTAATTGGTTTCCTATTTGTTATGTACATTATTCCAATTGCCCAGCAACAATTTTATAATTTAATGGACAATGTACCGAAGATGGTTCGTTCTACCCAGAACTTTATTACATCGTTCCAATCAGGGCAGCTTATTATTCCCGACCAAGTGGATGAAGCAATACAAAATTTCACGGACAATATTCAAACATATGCCGAAGAAATTATGAGTAAACTATTCGGATTTATCGGCTATATTATTACATTTGTTGCTTCCGTCGTACTTATTCCATTCTTCTTGTTCTTCATGCTGAAGGATGGCGATAAACTCATCCCATTTATCACGCAAATATTTGAAAAGAAAAAGGCTAAAAATATCCGCAGCTTGCTCGGTAAAATTGACGAAGCATTGACCGCATTTATTCAAGGACAGCTGATTGTCAGCTTTTGTGTCGGTGTTTTACTATTTATCGGCTATGTCATTCTTGGGTTAAAATACTCGCTTACGCTTGCTTTATTTGCGATGGTTATGAATGTGATTCCTTTTCTAGGTCCATTTATCGCAGTTATTCCGGCGTTAATCGTCGGCGCTTTCCAATCACCAATGATGATTGTCTGGGTTATTGTAGTGACCATTATCGCCCAGCAAATTGAAAGCAATCTGATTTCTCCAAATGTAATGGGACGGGTGCTTGATTTACATCCTTTAACCGTTATTACTGTTATATTGGCAGCTGGGAGCATCGCCGGATTTTTAGGGATATTGTTTGCGGTACCGTTCTATGCTGTCATTAAAACAATTGTCATTCACTTTTATCAGACATATCAACAGAGTAAGAATACAAAAGAAGATGCGTTGCTTTAGACGTTCAATGCTTTTGAATCATCGGTGTACTTGATATTCTGTTAAACTATTCATGAGAGGTGTTATTATTGAACATAAAAGAACTTCAAGAAAAACTAGCAGCGTTAAAATCGGATTATATCCGAATTCAAGAAGATATGGACAAATTGGAATTCGTTGGCGGACGTGTATCTTCTGCAGAAGAACAGCTCATCCGGCTTGAAGGTGAAATTGCAGAAGTGAATAAACAACTTGAACAAATCGAGCTTAATGAGTAAATAACAAACAGGAGCCAAACCCGAATGGGTGGTCTCCTGTTTTTTCTAGCTTTCGGAACGGTTTAAGCTGTTAAGCATCACTTTCCGTTGCTTTCCAATCTTTTCCGTATCTTTTTTATTTCTTTATTCGGGGGTGTTAAGCTAACAATAATATCTCCGGTAGTCGGTTTAGTGCGCATTTCCTCGGTATAAAAATATAAGTGTCCCGAAGGCTTGATTGCATATAAAAACACAGTAGCTTCATCCTTGTCCCGACGATATTGCTCATAGCTATATTGTGAAGTTAACGTTGTTTGTCTAAAAACGAACCCTTCCATAACTTTATTTTTCAAATCTTCCATTGAAAATTCATTCGTAAATAAAACACGGCCCCCTACTTTATCAACGATGTTTTCCGAACTGTTATTATCCTCCAAATACGGATTTATTTTAAAAACATTTGTACGCCCATATTCCGGCATAAACGTTGTACAGACGAGGGCATTGTATGAATCAAAGTCAGTTGCTGCAATTAAATAATCATAAGGAATCGTATCTAAGTTATACTCTGTCTGTTCGGATAAGACTTCACCGTGGTAAAATGGAACTCCTTCGTTCCGAGCATAACGTAAATTTTCCCAAGACGTGTCAAGCAGTACGACAGGTATACGAGCTTTTTCAAATGATTTCGCCAATCCGACAGTAAACGGATTACTTCCAACAATGATAGTCCCTGGTCTTCCCTCCAACGAAAGGTGCAATTTTTTCGCCAACCAGCTGATTGAAAAACCATGCGCGACAACCGTGAAAAATACAAGCCCAAATGTAAGTGTCGTTACAAGAGATGCATCCTCGTATCCGGAGTCGGACAATACAGCGGCAAAATAACTTGAAACTGTCAAAGCGACAATACCTCTTGGTGCAATCCAACCGACAAGTGCTTTTTCATTAAATGTTAATCCAGAGCCAATCGTCGATAAAAAAATCGACAGCGGACGAACTAAAAACATCATGAGCAGCACATAACCGATAATGTGAGGATTAAAAACATGCACAATCGTTTCCATTTTTAATGATGCGGCAAGCATAATAAAAATTCCGGAAATTAATAAAATCGATATGTTCTCCTTAAAATGGCGCATATCACTAATCGAGCTGATGCCCATGTTTGCCAAAGTCATCCCCATCGCCGTAACGGCCAAAAGCCCTGGCCCATGCATCATTTCATCTGAAATAGCGAAGCATAAAATAACGGTGGAAAAAATAGTAGGCGACTTTAAAAATTCAGGAATATGGCCCGTTTCAAACATCCAACCAATAAACCGTCCGCAAATCACGCCAAATACAGCTGCAAAAATGGATATAACAAAAAATAATAAAAGGGCAGTTCCATTAGTTTGCTCCGATGTAAAAAATGCGATGATTTCAAAAGCAAAAACAGCGAGCAATACTCCAATTGGATCAACGATGATCCCTTCCCATTTTAAAATTTTTGCAGGTCTTGGCTTCAGTTTTGATTGGCGGAGCAATGGTAAAATAACCGTCGGACCCGTTACGATAAACAAGCCACCAATTACGAACGCAACAGCCCATGACAATCCTGCAACATAATGTGCAGTAAGTGAACCGAGAATCCAGGCAATAAATGCACCGATTGTCGCAATTCGAAACACCGGTTTTCCAAGTCCACGGAGTTCTTTAAAGTTTAAATTTAAACTTCCTTCAAATAGGATTATCGCGACAGCGGCAGAGATAATTGGGCTATATAAGTTTCCAAAACTCTCTTCTGGGTTCATCAAACCAAATACCGGCCCTGCCAGTAAACCTGCAATTGACATAATGACAATCGCCGGCAGACTATAACGCCATGCTAACCATTGAGATCCTATTCCCAGCAAGCCTATAAGCATGAATTCAAACAAAAGAGACAATTCCATATAAGACCTCCTAGGGCGCACTCAAACTTAAATATAAAGAACATTGTAAAGCTGAATGACTAGAAAGTAAACTATTATTGCTGTTGTTTTTATTTTGAAAAAACAACGATGCAATAAGTGATTATGGTTCATTGGAAAGAAGCCGTTTGATCATGGCATACTAGTGTCCGTACCGCATACTTCCTCCTCCGTTTCAAGTAACTGTTTTTAATTCATCGACTTACAGAGCAATCGCTTCTGTTTTCTTTTTTTAACCAATACGCCGTTATTTCATGTTACGATAAATAATGACAAGGAGGCGTATTGGATGGACGCGGAAAAAATTCTGCAAACACACTTTGGATACGATACGTTTCGAGATGGACAACAAGAAACGATCGCACATATTTTACATACACGAAATACACTTGCCGTCATGCCGACCGGAAGTGGGAAATCACTTTGTTATCAGATTCCGGGCTTAATGCTAAACGGAACGGCAATAATTATTTCGCCTTTGATTTCCCTTATGAAAGATCAGGTTGATGCGCTTTGTTCAAACGGGATTGAAGCTACATACATTAACAGTTCCCTCTCTCCTGAAGAGCAGAGAACGAGACTGCAAGAGCTAAAAGAAGGAAAATATACATTTGTCTATGTTGCGCCTGAACGATTTGAATCATATCATTTCATTAGCTGTATGCAACAAATTACTATTTCTTTAGTTGCCTTCGATGAAGCTCATTGTATTTCACAATGGGGACATGATTTCCGGCCGAGCTATCGCTCCATAGTTCCCAGCTTGAAGAAGTTACCTTTTATCCCTGTTATTGTTGCTTTGACCGCAACCGCTACAGAACAAGTAATTGCCGATATTCAATCGTTGCTTCATATGGAACACGTTGTCAAAACAGGGTTTGAACGAAAAAATTTATTCTTCCATGTCGTAAAGGGAAAAGATAAAGCCTCCTATATCCGGCAGTTTATGAAAGGGCATACCGATGATTCAGGGATTATTTATACAGCAACTAGGAAGCAAGCGGACACATTATATGACATGTTGCAAAAACAAGGATTTTCCGTTTTAAAATATCACGCTGGCATGTCCGAAAGTGCACGAAAAAAAGCACAAACAGCTTTTACTTACGAAGAAAACTCCATTATGATCGCCACAAATGCTTTTGGAATGGGTATTGATAAATCGAATGTGCGCTTTGTCGTTCATTACGCGATGCCTATGAATATTGAATCATACTATCAGGAAGCAGGACGAGCAGGTAGAGACGGGGAACCAAGCGATTGTATTTTATTATTTTCACCTCAAGATATTCAGCTGCAAAAATTTTTGATTGAGCAATCGAATATGAATGACGCAGCCAAACAACTGGAATATGAAAAATTGCAAGCGATGATGAATTACTGCTTTACACACGGCTGTCTAACCAATTTTATTTTAGACTATTTTAATGATGTATTTGATGCAACCGCGTGCAAGCGGTGCAATAATTGTATGGATCGGCAAGAAAAAACTGATATTACGGAAGAGGCACAAATGATCTTATCCTGTGTGAAGCGAATGGGTGAACGGTTTGGTGTAAGCATGACTGCAAAAGTGCTTAAAGGCTCGAAAGATAAAAAAATACAAACATTTCAATTACACAAACTGACGACTTACGGTATTTTAGATAATTATACTGAAAAGGAATTAACGGAATGGATCCATTTCCTCATTGCTGAACGGCTGCTTGCAACGGAACAAGGCAAGTATCCCACATTAAAATTAAATAAAAAGTCCGTTGAAGTGTTAAAAGGCCAACATCCCGTTTGGATGTATACCGCACCAATTCCGACGAGGGAAGTAAGCGATTATAATGAACAGCTCTTTTCCATTTTACGAAAACAGCGGAAGGAAATCGCTGATGAACACCATGTTCCGCCATATGTTTTATTCTCGGATGCAACCTTAAAAGACTTATGCCGTTATCTCCCGGAAACTAAGGATGAAATGTTGGACGTGAAAGGCATTGGCAATAAAAAATATGAACAGTATGGCGAACCTTTTTTACGACTCATTCAAAAATGGAGAGAGGATCATCCGGATATAAAGCCAAAAATCCAAATTTCCGATCGTCCATTTCGCAGCCCAACGACAAAAAGAACGCAAACAGAGGAGCCAAGCCATATAACGAGTTATCAACTTTTTCAATCAGGAAAATCGTTAGCTGCCATTGCGAGTATTCGCAACATACAACAGCAGACAATTGAAGATCATTTGTTTAAGGCATTTAAAGAGGGATACCCGATCGTATGGGAAATATTCTTTACCGATGCAGAAGAACAACAAATTTTAGAAGTGTATAAAAGCATGGATGAACAACGGTTATCCCCTATAAAAGAAGCTTTGCCGGAAACATTTACCTACACAAAAATAAAAGCTGTTTTAATAAAGAACAGGATTCGTTGAATATTTGAAAGATCTCGGACAAGCAACATTAGCACGTTTAGTATTGACTACTCCCCTATCGCCTGCAATAATCATTTTTTACCGAATAAATAGTAGTTACGTTAAAACGACATAAACATCTAAGAATAGCGCAAGCGCCCTGCCTAGAAACGTAGCGACTGGACTGAAGCAACTAAGATAAAGGAATCACGATGAGCACCGCGAATCGATGATGACTTTCACCCAAGGGCATAAGGGCGACTAAGCCTCTGGCTAAAGCCATCGGCAAGTCTTCTTTATCGCAAGGCGCTACAGGAAGTCGCCTAGTTTCTAGGCGCTTAAGCTAGACAGCTACGCGGAAAATTTTATACATTCTTATCTTTAAAGAAAAGCGCAAGCGCCCCCGCAGGCTAAAAGCGCAACATCCTGGGACTGCGTGTGAATGCTCGTCCCACCGAAAAGATTTGCACTAGCACGTCCTGTGCGTCGTAGAAACGTAGCGATTGCGCCAGACGGGAGCTGGTGGTTCGATATTGTCACGCAAAGTGCCGGTACTAATCGAACATTCCAAATCAACCCGAGATAAAGGAATCAAGATGAGCTGAGCGAATCGATGATTTCTTTGAAAAAAACCGAACGGATTCAAAAGTTTACTTGAATCATCGTTCGGATTTTTTAAAATTATGCTGCTGTCCTTGAACGGATCAATAAATTTCATTTTATATTCAATGCCCATGTGCCGTTGCGAAATACTGCTTCTGTACTTCCATCTTCTTTTACACCATCAATGTCAAGTTGATCGGAACCAATCATAAAGTCCACATGCACAAGACTGTCATTGATTCCATGTTTATCCAGTGCTTCTTCGTCCATTGACGAGCCACCTTCCAAATTTGTTGGGTACGCTTTCCCTAACGCAATATGGCAGGAGGCATTTTCATCAAACAGTGTATTGTAAAAAACTAAGCCGGATTGAGATACTGGGGATTCATGCGGAACTAGCGCTACTTCACCAATACGCCGTGCACCATCATCCGTATTAAGTAAATGCTCTAGTGTCTCTCCTCCTTGTTCAGCTTTAACATCGACTACTTTTCCTTCTTTAAAAGTCAAGCTAAATTGATCAATGACACTCCCTCCGTAATTCAACGGCTTTGTGCTTGCAACTGTACCGTTCACATGATATTTATGTGGAACGGAAAACACCTCTTCTGTTGGCATGTTCGGATTGAACATAATTCCTTTTTCCGACTCGGCTGATCCACCTTTCCATATGTGCCCCTTTGGCAGACCAATTTCCAAATCTGTCCCCGGACCTTTAAACAACAATTTATTATATTTCCGTTCATTTAACACTTCTCTAGCTGCTTTCAATGTATCGTTATGATCCTGCCATGCCGCTACGGGATCTTCTCGATCAACCCGGACAATTTTTACAATGGCTTCCCACAATTTAGTTATAGCATCTTCTCGGGATGCTTCAGGGAATATTTTTTGTGCCCAATCACCGGTTGGAATCGAAATGATTGACCATGTTATTTTGTCATTCATAATATATCTTCGAAAATTCGTTAAAGCTTCTGCAGCTGCTTTATTTGCCATTGCTACGCGTGAGGGATCAATGTTTTCAAGCAAATCGGGATTCGTTGAACGAATGGAAAGTAATGCTCCGCCATCTTCGGCAAAGGACTCCTGCAGCTTCACCTTCCACTCCGGAAACGCTGCTAACACTTCGTCTGGAGCATGCTCGTACTTCAATAAGCTCAATTCATCGTCTGCCCAGCTGACATGTACATCTTTTGCACCCATCTCATATGCTTTTCGTACAACAATTCTCGTAAATTCAGCTCCCTCAATAGGCGCGTTAATGAGTAATGCTTGCCCTTTTTGCAAATTGACACCTGTTCGTAACGCCAGTTCCGCATATTTTTCTTTCGTTTCTTGATTTGTCATGCTTTATACCTCCATTTTTCTGTAGTTACCGTTACGTCTAACTGTATGTAAGAATCAATGTTCGAACATTACTTTTCCGCATCCCACGGAAAGGCTGTACCAAACGTTGCAGCCATTTTTTTCGACTGCTTTCGCCTGGCGTTACGATGGTTTGCCCGAGCAGGTGCCTCTTCATGAAGCTTCTTTTCTACCTCGGACACGGGATAAACGGATGGGATTGGTGAGGGCTTTCCCGATTCATCCACTGCAACGAACGTTAAAAAGGCAGTCGAACAGACTTCACGATGCCCTGTCAATAAATCCTCCGCCACCGCCTTCACAAAAACTTCCATAGATGTGTTGTGTGTCCATGTAACAAATGCTTCAACACATATTGAATCCCCTTCTTTTACTGGTTGCAAAAAATCAACGGAATCCGTAGAAGCAGTTACAACTGTCTTCCTCGCATGTCTGGCTGCGGATATTGCAGCAACATCATCAATATGCGCCATCAATCTCCCCCCGAATAATGTTCCGTGTGTATTGGCATCGGGTGGCAGTACGTGTGCCGTTTTTACGGCTAGTGAATTTGAACAAGGTTTTCCTTCCATTCACAATCCCTCCTCAGCTATATCTTATCCAATTAATATGTATGAAATGATTGATTACACATCGTGTTCGACCATTATAGTATCGGTGATAATAAACGCGATATGGATTCTTTAAACCGAATACCCAAAGACCGTTTTTTGTATAATTCTTTTGTCATTTGTGTTGATAAGGTGATATCACGTTGAAATACATCAACGAGCTTTTTTGCTATGTCTTTGTCATATAAAAATGCATTCACTTCAAAGTTCAGTCGAAAACTTCTAACATCAATGTTCGTTGTCCCTACAGAGGATACATTCCCATCTACAACGATTGTTTTCGCATGCAAAAATCCATTTTGATATAAATATATTTCTGCTCCTTCATTTAATAATTCTCCTATGTATGATAATGTTGCCCAATATACAAATGGATGATCCGGCTTGTTCGGTATCATTATTTTTATTTTTACGCCGGATAACGCGGCGATCCTTAGCGCATCCATTAAACTTTCATCCGGAATAAAATAGGGGGTTTGAATATAAACATATTCTTTTGCCGTTAAGATCATTTTTATATATCCATACTTGATTTGTTCCCATTCCGAATCAGGTCCGCTGGAAACAATTTGTATACCAACATCACCGAATGATCCACCTTTATAAAAGCGTTCTTCATAAGCAATATGATTCCGGGATGCCTGATTCCAATCCAAAATAAACCGCGTTTGCATATTACGCACAGCATCACCGGAAACGCGCAAATGCGTATCCCGCCAATACCCGAAGCGTTCATTTTTCCCTAAATACTCATCGCCAATATTAAATCCGCCGATATAACCAATTTCACCGTCAATGATTGCCAGCTTGCGGTGATTACGGAAATTGATTTTAAAATTCACTTTCGGTATTTTGGGCGGAAAGAAAGCATCCACATGAATTCCTGCTGCTCTTAATCGATGGATAAATTTTTTGTTTAACAATCGGGACCCCATATCATCATATAACACGCGAACTTCGACACCCTCATGAGCCTTTTTAATAAGGACATCAGCTATTCGCGTACCAAGCTGATCGTGTCGAATAATATAATATAATAGATGGATATGATCTTCCGCTTTCTCAAGATCTTGAACTAAGGATGAAAATTTATCTATACCATCTGTAAAAATTTCTACATCGTTATCTTGTGTATAGATGGCATCATTATTTTTCAAATGCAAATAGTATAAATCCTTATACTCCATTAAAATGTCCTGTTTAAAAAAAACGGTTTTTTCCTCAAGCGCTCGCAATTGTGCTTGTACTTCTTTCAACACACCTAGCCTGCTTTTCGTATCCCACGTAAAAATACGTTTATGACTTAACTTTCTGCCAAAAATCAAATAAAGAAAAAAACCGAGAATTGGAATAAAAAAAAGTACCATCAGCCATGCCCACGTTGAGGTTGGATTTTTCCGTTCAAGAAATATAATAGTAAAAGCCAACACAAAGTTGGATATCATAATGATGCTAATCAGGTACGGGATCAATTGTGTCAGCTGCACATAACAACACTCCTTCATCAACACACAAGCTACAAGCGAGTAGCTTATTAAGTTCTAAATGCGGCACCAATCATTACTTTTCCTACGATCTGATAATAGTATAGGCATACTCTTTATGTTACCCACATTGAAACATCTGAAACAGTTTTACACTACTATTAATATAGCATACAATGGCTTTGTTAGATAACTACCCACCCTGGCTGGATGAGTCTCATTTGAACAAAATTTCAGATAATGATATATTTAACCATATGATGAAATGGGGGCATTTTCAATTGAAAAAAGTAGTGACAATTCTAACAGGTATTCTATTCCTATTTACTTTGCAATCGCCTGCACTAGCAGAGGATCGTGCTGCAGCAGCCACATTTGAGATGTCGGCAGAAATGAAAGATACACTTGCCGTTGTGATCATTTTTGTCGTAATGATTCTGTCATGGATACTAGCCAAATATTATCATCTACGACGCTTTAACCCAAGTGGATCAGATTCATCGAAAATTAAAACAGAAAAGTCATCCACTCATTTAAATCAGGAAGTTAAAAAACAACCTATCCAGGAAGTACCTAGCGTAATTCCTTCTCCTTCTGTCGAGCAACCAAATGCAGTCACCAAAATTAAGCCGGAACCGGTGAGAAATGGGTCGGAAGTGAAGCCGACGCAATTATCACAACAACGACCAGCCAAACGTTTTAATGTTTTTACGATCGTGGCATTTGTTCTAATTTTAGTCAGCGCTTTCGTTAGAGGATCCAACCGCGAAAAATAAAATATAGTGTGCTTTTTCATAAACAAACACGTCTATCCTTCTAGTTCAAGAAGGCAGACGTGTTTTTAATGGATAATGATTATTATAGTTTACTTAATGCGAGTTCTAAATCTTCCCAAATATCTTCCCAAGCTTCCAGACCGACAGAAAGACGAATGAGTTGATCGGTTATGCCCATCTGAAGTCGCTCTTCTTCCGGAATAACGGCATGGGTCATTGTCGCCGGATGTTCTATTAGCGTTTCGGCATCACCAAGACTTACGGCTACTTTTACGAAGGATAAGTCATTTAAAAAGGTTTGGGCAGATTCTTTCGTCCCGTCTATTTCAAAAGCGATGACCCCTCCTCCACGCTTCATCTGTTTTTTGGCAATTGCGTAATCCGGGTGATTCGCATCATGTGGGTAGTACGTGTTTTTTACTTTTGGATGACTGTGCAATTTGTCGAATATTTTTTCGGCATTATCGCTATGACGATCCATTCGAAGCGGCAATGTTTTCATTCCCCGAAGCAACAACCAAGCATCAAATGGACCGATCATTCCTCCAATATCTTTTTGCGTCGTCATCGATACTTCATCCAATAATTCCTTTTTACCAACAGCCAAACCAGCAATTACATCGCCATGACCATTTAAATATTTTGTTGCGCTATGAACAACGACATCACAACCTAAATCCAATGGCCGCTGCAAATAAGGTGAGGAAAACGTATTATCAACAACAACAGGTATATCGTGCTCTTTAGCTACTTCTGCCACCATTTTCAAGTCGATTAATTTCATTGTTGGATTGATCGGTGTTTCTACATAAATACAAGATGTTTCCGGCTTGATTCTTGAGCGAATCTCTTCTTTTGTATCCATAGAAATAAAATCATAGGACATATTATATTTTTCTTTCATTAACGTTAACAGACCAAACGTACATCCATATAAACCCGAAGAACATAGGATGTGGTCATTTGCCTTTGTTAATGCAATTATTATTGCTGAAATGGCCCCCATCCCGGAACTGAATGCAAGACCTCGTTCACCGTTTTCCAATGCTGCAATTCGTTTTTCCAGCACACTCACCGTCGGGTTGCCGATTCTGGAATAAACATATCCCTCTTCTTCACCGGCAAAGCGGCGTTCTCCTTGTTGTGCTGACTCAAATTCATATGTAGATGTTTGAAATATCGGAGTTGAAATACTGCCGTGCATATTTTTTGCATCATAACCTTCATGTATAACAGTCGTTTCAAATCGTTTATTATCCTTTGTCATTTTAATCCTCCCTGTGGAATACGCATACCACTTTCTTTTTTTCTATTATAATAGATTCCGTAATTACTTGAAAGGAAAGCTTCTTAATAACTACCCTGCTATTTATAAAAACGAACAAATACAAAGTTCGACACTTTTCACAAAAAAGCGCCCTCTTGCCAAGTAATTCGAAGGCAAGAGGACACCATCTAATTTGTGTTTTTAATTTTACTAAGCTTTAAAATACATTTAGTTTTCCTATTCTGCGAGCAGCTTCTGTAAGCCTTTCTTCAGAATCCAGTAAACCAATTCTTACATACCCTTCACCAGCTGTACCGAAGCCACTTCCGGGAGCAGTCATAACATGAGCTTCGTTTAAGAGTAAATCGGAAAATTGTTGGGATGAATAGCCTTCTGGAACAGGTAACCAAGCAAAAAAGGTACCCTTTGGAGCTTCCACCTTCCATCCGATTTCACGAAGTTTCTTAATAAAGGTATCGCGTCGTTTTTCATAAATATCTATAAATTCCTTCACAACACTTTGGTCTCCCGTCAGTGCTTCTGCTGCAGCATATTGGACAGCTCCAAACAAGCTAGCATATAGATGATCCTGCAACTTATTAATATGTTCAATGACTGATGGATTCCCAGCTGCAAACGCTACTCTCCATCCGGCCATGTTATATGTCTTTGATAAGGTATATGTTTCCACACCTATTTCCTTAGCACCTTCCGATTGCAGAAAACTACGTGGTTTTTCACCATCGAAGCCAAACGCCCCATATGCAAAGTCATGAACGATACAAATATCATGCTTTTTGGCGCGAGCGATCGTTTCATCAAAAAAGGACTCAGTTGCCATCGCTGCTGTAGGGTTGTTTGGATAGTTTAAAAACATTAACTTCGCTCGATCCAATGTTTGCTCGGGAATTTGGTTATAATCCGGTAGAAAACCGTTTTCTTCCAGTAGCTGAAAAAGTTCAACGTCCGCATTAGAAAGCGCAATGCCAGTATCGTAATCAGGATACCCCGGATTAGGAAGCAACGCTAAGTCACCAGGATTTAATAAACATTGACTTAATTCAATTAACCCGGTTCTTGAACCAAATAATACAGCTACTTCGTTCTCTGGATCGATATCGACGTCATATTCCCTTTTATAAAACGTAGCTACCGCTTCTTTTAAATAAGAAAAGCCCCGAAACGGAGAGTACTTATGATTGACAGGGTCTTCAGCTGCCTTTTGCAATGCTTTAATAATATGGTCCGGAGTTGGTAGATCCGGATTGCCGCGCCCTAAATTAATGACATCATGCCCTTGGGCTTCAATGGCTTCTACTTCTTTTGCTAAATCAGCAAAGAATTGTTTTGGTAATCGATTTAATGTTTCTGATCTTTCATATGTACGCATAAAATATTTTTCCCTCCCGTAAAAATTATATCATAATAAACGGTTAAGTCGTAGCCTTTGACGATGTAGATATCAAATTTGTTTTATCCGCAAAAAGGATAATTCTATAGTATTCTAGACTTGCAGCTTTGAATCACGATAATTGCATTTCCGTTCACTACCTTCTAAAATTAAATCGAATGTGAGCAATATTTTATGCAATATATTCTATCTATACATATACAAGTTCCACGTAAAAGAATTACTTTTTCATAACAGCACGGTAACACGGAGTTATTATTCTTTTTGCATGCACTTATTTATTTTTGCTATCTGGAAATGAGGAATATTTCATGATAAATAGTCACAAATCGGGCATCCTCTTTGCATTATCTGCTTACTTGTTATGGGGGTTCCTTCCAATCTATTGGAAATTGGTTGACGATGTCCCTGCCGACACAATTCTGGCTCATCGCATTATCTGGTCATTCGTATTGATGGCTGTTGTCGTATTATCATTACGAAAAGGATCGGAATTTACTCAAGCGTGCAAGCGGCTGCTGAAGGACCGAAAGAAAAGTATTAACATGCTGGCCGCTTCTCTTATTATCAGTATGAATTGGTTGATTTTTATATGGGCGGTTAATAGCGAGCATGTGATTCAAGCGAGTTTGGGATATTATATCAACCCGCTTGTCAGCATTTTACTTGGCATTATTGTTTTAAAAGAAAGGTTATCAAAAAGGCAATTATTTTCCATTATATTAGCCGCAATCGGGGTTCTTAATCTGACATTCAGCTTTGGCGTTTTTCCATGGGTATCCATTTTACTCGCCGTTACATTCGCTCTTTATGGACTTTTTAAGAAAATGGTCGATTTAAATTCCATTTTCAGTCTTACAATCGAAACAATGATTGTTACGCCAATTGCCCTTATTTACTTAAGCTTTTTTTCCAACGGTACGGTTGCAGCCAACACGCCACAACCACTAACATTTGTATTATTAATCGGAACGGGACTGGCAACAGCGGCACCGTTATTACTATTTGGCTCCGCTGTTCGCTCGATTCCTTTATCAATGATTGGCTTTTTACAATACTTGGCTCCAACGATTATGTTACTTCTTGGTGTCTTTTTGTATGAAGAAACGTTTTCCCCGGCGCATCTCGTTTCTTTTATATTTATTTGGATAGCACTTTTCATTTATATGGGTTCTTCCTTAAAACAACACCCAATTCGAAAAGTGAAACACCAACATTAAATATTTTATTTTGTGTTGACAAACAATTCAAATTCATGTAACATTCATTTCAATCGAATGATTATATCTCTTATCAAGAGTGGTGGAGGGAATAGGCCCGATGAAACCCAGCAACCTAAGAGCAAACATGTTTTGCTTTTGATGGTGCCAAATCCTACAGGTCATCCGTTGATCTGGAAGATAAGGGGAGGAACGGTTACATATAACGCCCTCTTCTTATGAAGGGGGCTTTTCTGTTTCATCCTTTTCTTTCATCCAGATTCCTGCTACAAAAAATAAGAAAGGCAACGTGCCTTTAAAAACCTAAGGAGGAATTATTAATGACAGACTTTAATTTTGAAGACAAGGATACGATTCTACTACACGGGGGACAAACTGCCGATCCAACAACAGGTTCACGTGCGGTTCCCATTTACCAAACCACTTCATATGTGTTTAACGATACGGAGCATGCGCAAAACCTATTTGCGTTGAAAGAACCCGGAAATATTTATTCAAGAATTATGAATCCAACCGTTGACGTATTCGAACAGCGTGTAGCACTATTGGAAGGCGGTGTTGCAGCGGTAGGAACTGCTTCGGGAATGGCTGCTATTACGTATGCGATTTTAAACATTGCCGGTGCGGGTGATGAAATCGTTGCGGACAGTAATTTATATGGCGGCACATACAATTTGTTCGTTCATACACTGCCACGATATGGTATTAACGTAAAAATTGTTGATGGTACTGATCCGGAAACAATCCGATCAGCTATTACCGATAAAACAAAAGCAGTCTTTGGCGAGACGATTACAAACCCTAGTTTAAATGTGTTTGATATCGAAAAAGTAGCAGAAGTTGCGCATGACAACAATATCCCATTAATTATTGACAACACATTTGCGCCATACTTCTCCAATCCAATCGCTTGGGGAGCTGATATTGTCGTGCATTCCGCAACAAAGTGGATAGGCGGACACGGTACCGCAATCGGCGGGATAGTCGTGGATGCTGGAAAATTTGATTGGGGTTCCGGTAAATTTCCTGGATTTACAGAAGCGGATGAAAGCTATGGCGGCCTTCGCTTTGTCGATTTAGGTGAACCGGCCTTTGCACTCAAGTTGCGTGTACAGTTGCTTCGGGACACTGGTGCCTGCTTAAGCCCACAAAACGCATTTTTGCTATTGCAAGGGTTGGAGACATTGCATTTACGTATCGAGCGCCACAATCAAAACGCAGAAGAAGTTGCATCCTTTTTACAAGAGCATCCTGCTGTTGAATGGGTCAACTTCCCTGGTTTGGAAGATCACCCTTCCCATGCACTAGCCAAGAAATACTTTACAAATGGGTACGGATCGGTTATTACATTTGGAATAAAAGGTGGTCGAGAAGCGGGCAGAAAACTGATCGACAATATTCAGCTATGGTCACATGTGGCTAATGTTGGAGATGCGAAATCGCTTATCATCCACCCTGCTTCCACCACTCATCAGCAGTTAAGCGCTGAAGACCTAAAGAAAAGTGGCGCATCGGAAGAACTGGTACGTCTTTCTGTAGGTATTGAGTCAACAAAGGATATTTTAAAAGACTTAGAACAAGCAATTTCAAAAGCAACTAGAGAATAACACTATACAGCACTAAAAAGATATACACTATATCTATGATAAAGTTCGCCTTCACATCGGGGCGGACTTTTTTTACTGCCGATTTCCGCAAAAAGTGCCCTTGACCTCTTAGCAGCGTTCAAATAATAATGATTAATATCTGATTACAGATTGGGCGTTCAGGTTTACACGGGCAAATTAACGTGTAAAATATAGATGAAATCCTCCTTTTCGATTCCAAAGGATAATTTTCGGTTTTTATGCTTTTATATATTAACAATCAAAATGAACAATTTCTATTACATATATTTTAAAATTGTAGCAATAACAGCTCTTTACCTTCATAAATATATAGTACATTCGTATAGGTGTGATCCATATTAAACAAGTTGCTCTCTATATTTTTATTCTACTAATAATTGTAGGCATCGGCATTATTTTATTTATAACAAATGACAAGAAACCGAACACTTCCGAGGAGACGATTCCACAAAAAGAAGAAATGCCTAAAGATACGACATTGGAAGAAGGCGAGCCGGAGCAAAAAAAAACTGCTCCCGACTCTAGCACAGACGAAGCAAACAATGATAGTGAAGAAGATGAAGTACGTGATCAAGTAAAGGAATTTATTATCGATTCGGTCAAAAGTGCCATTGATTTCTTTTTCAATAAAGGAACAAAAGTTGTCGCCATTGGGGATTCATTAACACAGGGCGTTGGAGACAGTACCGGAGAAGGCGGATACGTAGGCATTCTTAATCGATCGCTTAACGAGAATAAAAACATCGTACAATTTGAAAACTACGGCAAAAGAGGTAACCGCTCCGACCAATTGTTAAAGCGGCTAGAAGATCCGGAAATTGCCGCGTCCCTCAAGCAAGCGGACATCGTTCTTATTACAATTGGTGCGAATGATATTATGCAAGTTTTTAAAGAAAGCTTCACGAATTTAACAATGCGTAAATTTGAACACGAACGACTTCAATATGAAGAGAGACTCGAAATGATTTTTAATAAGATTAAGGAAGTAAATCCAGATACATCAATTTATTTGCTCGGGTTTTACAATCCATTTGATAAATATTTTAAAGATATTGAAGAACTTGATATGATTGTGAACGGATGGAATAATACTGGGAAAAACGTTGCACAAACGTTTGATCAGACGTATTATATTCCAATAGATGACTTATTCAATGAAGACACAGTCAATCTGTTCGCTGAAGATAATTTTCACCCAAACCACCTTGGATATCAGCGAATTGCGGAACGGGTGCTTTCGTATTTAACCGAACAAGAAGGTGAAATGGATGAAGATGAAAAAGAAACAGAAAACTGATCAAAACTGGCAACGGCGTTTTTATTCGTTGCTTATTGTGAACATTAGTATACTTATTCTAATTGTCATTTTATTTTTTTGGCCTGTACCCAACACAGAGCATTCCCCTTCTGATACGGTTACAACCGATGACAGCTCCGAATTTGTCGTTCGGACAACAAAAAAGAATTTGAATGAACTGGCTAATGCTTATATCGAAAAGCTACTGAACAATACAAATCATCATTACAAGATTATTTTGGAAGAGGATGTTCAACTGCTTGGAGAGTTGCCCGTTTTTTCCACGACTGTTCCGCTTGTCATTCACCTTGATCCAATTGTACAGGACAACGGCGATGTTATTTTGAAACAAAAGTCTATTTCTGTCGGTTTACTGCAATTACCGAATAAAAAAATAATGGAGTATATGAGCAAATATTTGCCGATGCCTGAATGGGTAACTGTCAATCCAAAAGAAGAGGAAATTTATGTAGCGGTAACAGATATGAAAATTAAAAGTAATTTCCATGTCAGTGTAGAGCAATTTGACTTGGAGGCGAATAACCTGTCATTCAAAATAAAAGTGCCTTATGAAACATTAGGCATTGAATCTACTTATGATATAGAAGAGTAACCAAATCAAAGAAACCATCCGGCAGATGTATACACTGATCCGGATGGTTAATCTTCATATGTCTCATACATTTGTAAAATTTTCTCTTTCACTTCCGATACAAGACCTTCTGGTGACAATACTTTTGCTTGATTGCCCCATGTTAGAATCCAATTAATTAACCCTGTAGATAATTTTGCTTTTGCTGTTAATATAAAATGATTATCATCTATTTTCTCCATATCCGCTTCTTGACCAAAACGATCAAGCACTACATTGACAAGGTTCATATGGAAACGGATTTTGACTCTTATGTCCTCACCGGCAAACATATGAAAGCTTTGGTCAATATATTCTTGAAGCTCAAATGCTTTCTTTTGAAATGATACATTTGTAATTCCAATGTTACGGATACGATCAAGACGATAATGGCGCAGTTCATTTGCTTCCTGAAAATAACCAATCAGATAGTAAAAATCATTTTGCCAAATAAGTGCATATGGTTCAACATAATAATAACCACCGTCGCGACTATATTCAAACTTCTTTTCGACATTAAATCGTCCGTATTGGTACATGATTACCTTTTTATTGGAAATAGCGTGGTGAACGCGATCAATATTTAATTTAACCAAATCATAGTCCATATTTACAGAGGGGCTGAAAACGACCGGTTCAGGTAATGTTTTCGCTATATGTGTACTTGTTAACTGTTTTAGCTTATCAATTAATTTATTTTTTTCATTTGTTGTAATAAATCGGGCGGAAAGGATTGCATCCACAAGCAGACGGAGCTGATATGTTTCAAAAACTTTTGCTTGATGACTGTACAGCAGCTTGCCAAACTTCCCCTTATTTTTTACAATTTCAAATTCTGTTTGGTCAAGAATTTCCAAATCGCTCTTAATTGTCCGTGTATCAAAAGAGTCTGTACCCTTTTGTAGCCTTTCCTGTATTTCATTAATATCAAGTTCATGGTTATCATCCGTTTCATTAAACAGAATGTCTCTTAATTGAAGCAATCGATAATTACTTTGCCGATTCAAAGATCCACCTCCCCCTTCCTTCCTGGAATAGTGCGAACCCACACTGTATAGGCCACTCACTTGAATTGATTTGATTTTTTACCTGATCACCAATCGCTTGACTTTCTTTGTAAGAACAATAATAAACGATTTACGTTGCTTTATTTGTGTATAAGTTACCAATTTGCTTTCCACTTGTCGATCATTCACATAGTCGCCAAGCCTGCCGTGGTAAACAAGATTCATTCCAGCATGATTACGAATATCTGACGGTGTTACAAAGCATTCCGGTTTCGGGAAACGAAAGGAATCCGTATTACTGAGCACAGTTGCTACAAACTGTGAACAAAACAAGGCATTTTTCCGATTAATTTCAATCTGCAGCATAAATCCGATCAGACCGATAAAATTGTATTTATACATATTCTGTTTTGCTTCGATTTCTTTAATGTGCATTATCACATTATCACATTCATCCTGTTTTAGTTTATAAGCATAAATAGCACAGTTGGCATTTTGTAAAAACGTACTGTGGATATCCTCGCAAACAAAACCACCGATAAAAGGGTTGTTCGGCTTTTTACGTCCGAAACTGTACACCTCTCTTAAGCGTTCGTCAAAAGCAATCGATACGTGATTTAATGATTGTCTCGTATATAAATTAATAAGCCGGGATAAATAAGTGCCGGTATTCGTAAAGACAAAATAAATCGTTTTTTCCTGCATACTATCCCTCCCCCTCGCTTATTAATTTTATTGTTACACATTTACCGGATTAATCATAGACATTTTTGCTTAATAGGTATAATAAATAGTTTTCGTTGGTGCCTCTTCTTTTTCTCTTGTCTTGTTATTAACGTTATCTCCCTATTAATCCCGCATCTCAGTTACATATTTCACCTATCTTTTTGATTATATGGGCATTAAAATTCAAACGTTGTTTTCTAGTCTTTTTTTTCGGGTATATTTAACAGTACGAAAGAAAATGGTTCGTCGTACGGCTGTCTGTACTTCTGCATTGACGAATGCGCCTAAATCCCGTAAGCTAACGTTGATTACTATTTTTGGAGGATATCAAACATATGATTAATGTAGCTAATGTTAGTTTACAATATGGTGATAAAAAGTTATTCGAAGACGTAAACTTAAAATTTAATCCCGGCAATTGTTACGGGTTGATTGGTGCAAATGGAGCGGGTAAATCTACATTTCTGAAAGTACTTTCCGGAGATGTCGAACCGCAATCCGGCAATGTATCCATCGGACCGGACAAAAGACTTGCTGTATTAAAGCAGGATCATTTTGCTTATGAAGATGAACAAGTGTTGGAGACCGTCTTAATGGGACACGAAAAGTTGTACGAGGTGAAGCAAGAAAAAGACGCAATCTATATGAAGGCTGACTTTTCCGAAGCAGATGGCATGCGGGCTGCTGAACTCGAAGGTGAGTTCGCAGAGTTAAATGGTTGGGAGGCCGAGTCCGATGCAGCTGTTCTATTAAAGGGATTAGGGATTGACGAATCTTTCCATTATATGCAAATGGCTGATTTGCCCGGTGAACAAAAAGTGAAAGTGCTATTGGCTCAGGCGTTATTTGGCAATCCGGATGTATTATTACTTGATGAGCCAACAAACGGCCTTGATATTCAGGCAATTCAGTGGCTGGAAGAATTTCTGATTAACTTTGAAAATACAGTGATTGTCGTGTCACATGACCGGCACTTTTTAAATAAAGTATGTACACACATTGCTGATGTAGACTTTGGGAAGATTGAAATATATATCGGAAACTATGATTTCTGGTATGAATCAAGCCAGCTCGCTGCCAAGATGGCAAAAGAAGAAAACAAGAAAAAAGAAGAAAAAATTAAGGATTTGCAAGCATTTGTTGCCCGGTTTAGCGCGAATGCATCTAAATCAAGACAGGCAACATCACGTAAAAAACTGCTTGACAGCATCACACTGGATGATATTAAACCTTCTTCTCGTCGCTATCCTTATGTTGCATTTACACCAGGACGAGAAATCGGAAATGATTTACTTCGTGTGGAAGGTTTAACGAAAACAATTGGCGGTAAAAAAGTATTGGACAATGTTAGCTTTACAATTAACAAAGATGATAAAGTAGCCTTCATCGGTAAAAATGATATTGCCAAGACAACACTTTTCCAAATTTTAATGGGAGAAATGGAACAGGATGCAGGAAATTATCATTGGGGTGTGACAACATCACAATCATATTTCCCAAAGGATAATACGAAGTACTTTGAAAACAATGATTTGCCATTGGTTGATTGGTTACGGCAATACTCACCAGAGGATCAGACGGAAACATTTTTGCGAAGCTTCCTTGGTAGAATGTTATTTTCAGGGGAAGAAGCACTGAAAAAAGCGAACGTGCTGTCTGGTGGAGAAAAAGTGCGTTGTATGTTATCCAAAATGATGTTGAGTAATGCAAACGTGCTTATTTTTGACGAGCCGACAAGTCACTTGGATTTGGAATCCATTACAGCATTAAATAATGGACTTATTAAATTTAAAGGTTCCATTCTGTTTTCTTCAAGTGACCACCAATTCGTTAACAGTATCGCAAATCGATTGATCGAGTTAACACCAACCGGCATCGTTGATAAAGAAATGAGCTACGATGAATACGTTCGAGATCAAAAGCTGCAAAAACAAATTGAAACAATGTACGCTGTGTGATAAAGAAAAGTGCAAGCGCCCTGCTTAGAAACGTAGCGACTGGACCGAAGCAGCTGAGATAAAGGAATCACGATGAGCTGTGCGAATCGATGATGACTTATCGTAAGGCGCTGCGGGAAGTCGCCTAGTTTCTGGGCTAGCAGGCTTAGAACGCCACGTCCTGTGGCTCCGCCTGCACTAGAACATCCTGTACGTCGAAGCTAGACAGCTATACGCAAAAACTTATACTCCCTCTATATACTAACTTGTTCGCCTGTTTTCTTTGTTTTTCTTAGAATTTCATTTTATTTATGATTTATCAATAACATTTTAAATGGTATAGGAACGAAATTTAATGTAGAAGGGTGCACTTAATAAGCCATCCTTCTCTTTTTGAAAAAAATGGATATTAGTTGTTATAATCGCACCTTTCATTCCCACAATACTCATGGCGACAAA
>NZ_JBPYCR010000041.1:0-30280 GCF_051846915.1 Virgibacillus sp. W0181 | reverse complement strand
GGGAGTGTCAATAATTTTGTGTAAATGCCCTTGTTCTGGTAGAACGGCTAGCTTATAGGTAAATTCAGGAAATTTTTCTTTTTGTATAAATTGCTCTGAGCCACAGCGGCAGCTGTTTGTCCTTGACCATGGTGCCTCTTCTTTGCGATTCGTTGTGTTGGGTTCAGGGTTCCCGACCGGCGAGAGCGTAGAAAGAAATCGGTCGTGGTACGCTGGGTGTACGGATGGAGCCCTTAGGGCTTTATTTTTGCCATCTCTCCATTCATGCACCACCACGACCGCGAAACATGGTCAAGGATGGCGGACTTGAGATTAAGCCTGCACCTGTTGATCTTCAAACATATGTAGTAATTCTGGCTTAGCTTGATCAAATCCCCTGTGGCAACGGATACCGAATTTTTGATTATATTCTAAGAATTGAGTAACCAGGAATCGCTCCAAGGCATCTTCGTTGGAAAATTGTTCTTTGCGTTTCACGTATCGCTTAATTTCCTTATTAAACGCTTCGATGAGATTGGTTGAGTAAATACTACGGCGAATGGAAGCAGGGAAATCATAAAACGTTAATAGCTGTTCGTTCCCAACCACCGCGTCAATCACACGTGGATAAATCTTTTTCCATTTGTCCTGGAATGCATTCAAAGCATCTACGGCTTCGTCCCGATCTTTGGCTTGGTAGACGTTTTTAAAATCATCCAGAATGGCTGGGCGGTCTTTCACCCGCACTTTACTAGCAATGTTGCGGGCAACATGAACACAGCAGACCTGATGCTTGGCTTTTGGATAAACACGGTGAATGGCGTCCGTCATGCCGGGTAAACCGTCCGAAATGAATAGAAGGACTTGTTCCAATCCTCTCGCTTGTAGGTGTTGGATCATTTCTTCCCAAACATGCGTCGATTCTGTTGGTGCGATGGTGAAGTCTAGGACTTCTTTCGTTCCTTCCTCAGTAATGCCGATGGCAATATAAACGGCTTCCTTTTCAACCGTTTGACGACGAATGGGAATGTGCGTTGCATCCAGATAGATGCAGACATATCGTTTCTCCAGTTTCCGTTCATGAAAAGCCTGTACATCTTCCGCAACCAGCTGTGTGAAGTTGGATACGGTTTGTCTGGAATAATGATGTCCATACATTCGCTCCATCAAATCTGCAATTTCATCGGTTGTGATACCTTTTTCATAAAGATGAATGACAAACTGTTCCAACGTGTCATTGGAACGCTGATACGGAGCGAGAGTTTCCGGTTGGAATTCACCATTTCGATCTCTGGGGATCGCAAGCTGAAGTTCACCATATTCTGTTTTAAAGGTGCGATCGTAGAATCCGTTCCGTGAGTTACCGGAATGGAATCCTTCGCGGGCATAGGGTTCATAATCCAGAAAAGCAGTTAGTTCATGTTTTAACAACTGATTAACCGCTGTTTCAAGGTGGCGACGAAAAACCTCTTCAATGTCTTGTTTTTGGGCTAGTGCTTCGATTAAATCTGTAGTAAGATGGTTCATAGGGAAGACCTCTTTTCTGTGAATGTTGTCGCTAACTCTATTCTACAGAAAGGGGCTTCCTTTTTTAAATGAAGATCGTTTAATCGTCATTTCTATTTACACAAACTATTTTACACTCTCTTTAAATTATCCATGGCGGGATAGATTAAGTTGATTTTATCAATTTAAAAGTGAATATACAAGATATTGTGAAATTCTAATAATAATTGGTGCTTGTCAGGTATGAGAGAGGTGATTGAGACTATTCACTTTTTTGAAAAAGAAAACTAAAGGTATCAGTTTTACTTAATTTTCTTGTCAATTTTTAAAATAAAAGTAAACGTTAAAAAGTATATCCTGTGTGGGGACAATACGCATTAACGCTTACTTATTTCGAAACCAAATCAATGATACCTCGAATATCATCAATTTCGAGAGCTTCGGCTATTTTTTCAATATGATTGAAATTAATGTTTTCTCTTTTGTGGTTGGACAACTCACTTAATGCTGCATGGCGAATATCCGTTAGGCGTGAGAGTTCTCTTAAGGATATGTCATGCTTCATTATCAAGTCTTTAATTTTAATCACAATCTTTTTTTCGATACTTCTTCACAAGAATAATTTGCTCTCTTTGGATTAAAAGGTAGGGAGCTCTAGTAACAATAATTACCTTGAATAAATGCTAATCTTTTATACTTTGTTCATTTTTTATGAATTGCCAGTACCGATTTAATGTCTCCACATTTTTCTCTGGCTTTTCGCTAATTTCGCTTAATAAAGACAGCTTTTTCATTTTGTTTATCGTTTCCAATTCGGATTTTGAAAGAGATACATCGTCTGATATGTCGTAATAAACGGGTGCTTTTCTTGTGCTTGATACACCCAACAGATAATCTGTTGAAACATTGAATTTTTGGGATATTTTTGCAAGTGTTTCTAACGATGGTTCATTTCTTCCTTGCTCATAGTAACCATATGCACTAGTCGATATATTTAATAATTCACCCATTTTTCTTTGGTCTAAATCATATTCCTCTCGTAGTTCCTTTAATCGCTCTCTAAAAATATCCATTAATGTGTTCACCCTTTTTTAGGGATTATACAATTCAAAAATAGTCGATTGACTATTTACAACAAAAAGTCATAAAACCACTTTACAAACAACAAAATGTTGTATATAATGACACTTGAATTGTTAGATATTTACATCATTTCTAATAATTCCGTTTAGTTAGAAGTTGAAAAAGGAGTGATAAATGTTAAGTAAAGTTAGTCTTATACAAATTCATGGAAACGATCAAATTATATGGGAGGAAGAAACAAATGAACTATAACAATATTTTGTACAAAGTTGATGAAAATGTTTTAACAATTACGATTAATCGCCCGAAATCTTATAACGCACTTAGTGCTCAAACAAAAATTGAGTTAATGGATGCCTTTAAAAAGGGAAACGAAGACGATGATGTTAAATCTATTGTAATTACGGGATCAGGAGATAAAGCGTTTTGTGCCGGACAAGACTTAAATGAAAGTAAAGATATTAATGAATCCTCTGCTCAAGAATGGGTGAATGGATTCGATGAATTATATCGAGTCATCAAATCAGTTAAGAAGCCAATCATAGCTTCGGTAAACGGGTTTTCAGTAGGATCCGGCTTACAACTAGCTTTACTGGCCGATATTCGAATTTCAAACCAGTCTGCTAAGTATGGAATGACTGAAGTCGATGTGGGTCTGGCTTGTGTCATTGGTACGACGATGTTTTGGGAGGTTATGGGTAAATCTAGAACGGTTGATATGATTTTATCTGGAAGATTAATTACTGCTGAAGAAGCTGAAAAATACGGATTAATTACTAGACTAGTATCTAATGACCAATTGAAGGAAGAAACGAGAAAACTTGCATTGGAGTTAGCAAATAAACCTCCAGTTGCTGTTGCTTCTAATAAAGAATGGTTTAAGAGAATGAGTGACGAAACATTCGATCCATGTATGGTTTATGCAGTAGAAGCCCATACAAAAGGATATGCTGCTGGAGAACCCCAACAAAAAATGAAGGAATTTTTTGAGCAACGAAAAGCCAAATAACCACTGAACTAAAACAGGAGGATAATAACTTGAAACTATATGAATATGAAGGGAAACAACTATTTAAAAAATACGGAATACCTATAGCTGATGGTTGGCTGGTGTCTCACATGCCACACAGTATAGACAAACCAGTCGTATTAAAAGCACAGGTTTTGGCAGGTGGTAGAGGGAAGCAAGGCGGAATTATGGTAGTTAATGAGCTAAATGATTTACAGTCTGGTATTGAGTCCGTTGAACGAGCCAAAATCAATAATGAGAAAGTCACAGACGTATATGTGGAAGAAAAAGTTGATTATACAGAAGAATATTATCTGTCCTTAATTGTTGATCGTAATACAAGAACGCCCGTCCTTATAGCTTGTAAGGAGGGCGGAGTTGATATTGAGAGTGTACCACAAGGTAAGATTTTAAAAGTTGTTATTAATCCACTTATCGGATTAAAGCCATACATGGTAAAAAGAGTTGCCAGCTTTCTGCAACTAAAATCAACAGATATTGAAGATATTATTTTTAGCTTATGGGAATTATTTGTAGATCAACAAGCGGAATTGGTAGAAGTTAATCCTTTATTCCAGCTTCATAATAAAGAGTTGTTAGCTGGGGATTCCAAAATTGTTCTGGATAACGACAGACGACAACGACTAGATATTGACTTATTACCTAGGTCCAATCAAACCTTAGAGGATAATATTCAAGAATTGGGAGCTGTTGGAGTTAAAATGGAAGGTGATTTGGCAATCATTACGAGTGGTGCAGGGTTAGGGCTAGCTACCATGGATTTAGTGAAGCATAATCACCAATCGGTTTGTGCACTGATCGATTTAGGTGGGCACGTAATTTACGATGTAGATGCTGCTAGAAATTTAATTAGAGAATTAAAGAAATTAAATCCTAAAATGTTTGTTTTTAATTTTTATTTCCAAGTTGCTAGTTGCTATACGCTTGCGCAAGCCATTTCTGAAGAATTAGGCGATCTTAAATGTCCAGTAGTAGTTCGTCTAAAGGGTGTAGACGAAGAAAAAGCACAAAAAGTTTTACAAGATTATTCCAATATTTATACGACAGAAACTCTTTTAAATTTATTTACAAAAATTAACCAAGGAGTATAGATAACATGGCAATTGTTGTAAACGAAAAATCAAAAGTAATTATTCAGGGAATTACAGGTTCAGTTGGTAGAGGTTTTGTAAAGAGGATGATCCAGTATGAAACGCCAATAGTAGCTGGTACTAGCCCCAATAAAGGTGGTCAGTCCGTATATGGTATTCCTGTTTATAATCATGTTGCAGAAACAGTTAATAAGGAAAAAGCAGACACATCATTTATCATGGTGCCTCCATTAAATGTAAAGGAAGCGGTATTGGAAGCAATTGATGCAGGTATTAAAACAATTGTTGTTTATACAGAAGGGGTTCCTGTTCACCATAGTATGATGCTTGTACAATATGCGAAATTTCACGGTGTATATTTGTTTGGCCCAAATTCAGCAGGTGTTGTTTCAGCAGGAAAAGCTAATGTAAGTGACATACATGATTCCATCCTTATCCCAGGAAAAGTCGGTATTGTGTCTAAAAGTGGGACACTTACATATGAAATAGTCGAAATTTTAAAAAGTTTATCTATAGGTATTAGTACGATAGCATGCTTAGGTGGAGACCCTATAGTGGGTGTTAAGCACAGCGACATCTTGCAGTTATTTGAACAAGATGATGAGACAGATGTGATTATTTATATTGGAGAAATCGGTGGCAATGATGAAATGGCTGCTTCCAACATCATTAAAACGATGAAGAAACCTGTATTTGCTTATATTGCGGGTAAATATGCTCCAAAAAATAAAAGAATGGGACATGCTGGTGCCATTATAAAAGATGAAAATGAGAATGCAGAATATAAGCAACAAATGCTTCAGGAAAGTGGTGCTCAAGTCGTCGATGTTGTCATTGGGCTGGAACAGTTACTAAAAGAGCATATAGCAGAAGGAATGATGAAATAAAAATAGGAATTGGAGGTAACTATGAGAGAACTTAAAGGGAAATTGGCTATTGGGTTAGCAATATGGGCAACAATTGCTGTTTGTTTCCATATCTATACAGCATATTTTGGTGCTTATGAACCGAGAATTCAACGTTCAATACATTTGCTTTTCTTACTTCCGATAGCTTTTATATTGTTTCCATCCAATCGTAATAAGCAGAGTTACACGCCAACTATTATTGATTGGGTATTATTTACTTTAAGTATCATACCGAGTTTTTATTTAATAGTAAATTCAGATGAATTAAATCAGAGAATCGTACATGTAGCCGATATTAGTACAGTTCAGATATTACTTGGTTCTTTAGTCATTGTTTTGGTCATTGAATCTTGTAGAAGGGCAGTATCATTTGTATTTTCTATTGTAATTGGTGTGTTTATCGTGTATATGTTCATTTCGCCTTATCTTGGAGGGTTATTTAAATCCAGAAATATTTCTTATGCTCGTTTTACGGAAAACATGTTTTTGGCAACTGATCAAGGCATATACGGATACTTAACTGGTATTTCAAGTAATATACTTTTTGTTTTTATTACATTCGCAGCTGTTATGATTTGGTCTGGGGTAGGGGATTATTTTAGGGATCTTGCCATCACGTTAACAGGAAAATATCGTGGAGGACCGGCAAAAGTTTCCGTTGTTTCAAGCGGTCTTTACGGCAGTATTAGTGGAAGCTCCGTCGCTGATGTTTATGCAACTGGAAGTTTTAGTATCCCTTTGATGAGGAAAGTTGGTTATCCCCCTATAAAAGCCGGTGCAATTGAAGCAGTAGCGAGTGCTGGAGGTCCTTTAATGCCTCCGGTAATGGGAGCAGCAGCCTTTGTAATGGCAGAAATGACTGGAACAAGCTATACGCTAATTATAAAAGCAGCCATATTAGGGGCTATTATCTATTTTGTAGGTGTCATCTCAACAGTACATTTTGAAGCTGTAAAGTTAAATATCGGGAGAACACCGAAAGAATGGTCTGTTTCATTAAAAAGTATTTTAATACGATCGCCTTATTTTATTCCGTATATCGTGATGATCTACTTTTTATTTGCAGGTTTTTCTCCAGGTAAAAGTGCGGTATATGCAATAATCGCAACACTTTTAATATGGATTTTAAATCCGGCAAATCGTATCAACTTAAAGGATTTAACCAAGGGAGTTACGTTTGCACTTCGAGGGGCTACCATTATCGCTTGTGCACTTGCCGGGGCAGGGATTGTTGTTTCCGTATTATCGGAAACAGGAGCAGCACTGGCACTTGGGAATATTGTATTAAAGCTTTCTCTTGGAAATTTGTGGCTTTCTTTGTTTTTAATCATGCTCGTTGTGTTAATTTTGGGTGCCGGAATTCCGGTCACACCTGCTTATGTTATTACTGCCACAGTAGCTTCAGGTGCTTTATCTACTTTTGATTTACCAATAGTAACGATTCATATGTTTATTTTTTATTTTGCCATTATGGCTGATATAACGCCACCAGTGGGGGTTACATCATTTTCAGCTGCTACTTTGTCAGGGACACCACCGATGAAAACCGCACTTATGACGCCAAAGTTTGCGTTTGCAGGGTTTATTGTACCGTATCTATTTATATTGAATCCTCAGCTATTGTTATATGAAAACTACTCGTGGATGTCTATTGGAAGTGTGTTTCTGTCTACCATTCTTTTGGTAGTAACGATTTCTGCGTTGATTGTCGGCTATATGTTTAGGAAATTAAGCTGGACTAAAACAGTGGTTCTGACAGCTTTGGTAGCGTTTACGATAAGTGATTATTTAAATTTAGCATGGCTAGGAAATCTGTCAATTATTCTATTTATCGCCCTCGAATATACGACCTATAAAAGGAGCAAATCAAAAGGGGGTGTTAATGAACCAGCCATAAAAGTAAATTAAGTCATTAATTAAATATGAAATCCTTGTGAAGGAGGGTCATGAATTAAGAGAATAAACGTTAAAGTAATGAATAATTTTGAAGAAAAAGCTTTTGTCTTGGATAAGAACATCATTTTTAAAAGGGGCGAACGAGTAAAATGAAAAAAATATGTAAAAGTATCATTGTTCTTTTTATAGTATTATTTTTGGCTGCTTGTGGGGGTGATGATACATCTTCGGAAGAGATAAATGCTAATACAGATCAAGATAATGGAACGGAGGAGGAAAGTGGCGATGAAGAAGAAAGTGAAAATGTGGTTACGGAACCAGTGACATTAACTTGGGCAACCGGATCGGACGGAGGCGGATGGTACAGTTCGGCTGGAGGTATTGCGTCAATTATAAATGAAAAGAATCCCAATATTAATATTAAAGTCATCCCTGGTGGAACGCTCCAAAATATTCCTTTTGTAACAAATGGAGAAGCGGATATTGCTTGGGAGCAAGCTCCTTTTCTAGAAACAGCCATGCAAGGTGTCGAACCATTTGAAGAAGTGCATGATAACTTAGTTGCGATTGGTACAGGATTCAGCCCGGTCTACTTTCATTTTGCGGTAGGTGCCGATTCTGGAATTGATAGTATTGACCAAATTTTTGAAGAACAAATGCCAGTTAAAATTTCTGTGACTCCTGTCAATAACTCGGATGAAATGCTTTTGAGGAAGTTTTTGGAATTTTATGATGTGACGTATGACGATATTAAATCGTGGGGTGGAGACATTTATCACGGAAGTTATACAGAACAATCATCTCAGTTCCAAGATAATAATGTTGATGCCATGTTTATTGAATTAGGATTACCAGGAGCGGCAATAACGGAAGCTGCAAATTCCAGAGATATGAAGCTGCTGCCTATTCCTAAAGACGTTATTGAGCATTTAGCTGAATACTCCGTGATCGAAGGAACAATCCCAGCAGGTACATATCCGAAAGCCGTAAATGGGGATGAGGATATTGAATCTGCTATTTTGGAAACTATGCTAGTGGCAAGTAAAGATGTTCCGGAAGATGTTATTTATGAAATTACAAAAATTATTAATGAAAATACGGATAGGTTTGAATCTATCCATGCAAGTTTGGCAGAATATGAGACGGAAAATGCGATTGAGACGATTACCATGGATTTACATCCTGGAGCGGAGAAATATTATAAGGAAATTGGCTTAATGGATTAATGAAGAATGCTGTTTGTTGGTATATTAACTGACCGCTTGTAAGTTTTCGTTTTAATAAATTGGAGGAGAGGCATGGTAAAGCAATTAGGCCAGTACTTGTATTTGGTCTAGGTATCGTTTTATCATGCCATCCATTAGAACTTTAAACCGTTTTGATTATGCGATAAATCTACTGAATAAAAATCTATGGGAAATAAGATTTATCAAATTGGTAGGAGAAAGGAGGGAACATTGTTATTGGAAAAATCGGTGTGCTCTTATTAGATACAGATTTATACCGTCCTATAGGAGATATAGGGAATCAAGATACATTTACGTACCCGGTGTTGTATGAAAAAGTAAAGGGTGCAACAATTGAAAAAGTGGTGAAAGTTGGTGACAAAACCCTTATTGATCCATTTATTCATGCTGCAAAGAGGCTGGAAAAACAAGGTGTTCAAGCAATTACTACAAGTTGTGGCTTTTTAGCTTTATTTCAAAAAGAAATTGCTAAGGAATTAAAAGTTCCATTTTTTTCATCTAGTTTGATGCAAATCCCATTTGTGTACCAACTCATTGGAGTCAATGGTGAAATTGGCGTTTTAACAGCAAGTGAGATTGATTTAACAAAAGAGCATCTGAAAGGAGTCGATGTTGGGGACATTCCGTTGGTTATCAAAGGAATGGATTCATCAACTGAATTTAATCGAACCATAATTCATGAAGCTCCAAATATGAATGTAAAAAAGATGGAAGTAGAAATGGTAACAATGGCTAAACATATAATAATGAATCATCAAAATGTTAAAGCACTTGTGTTGGAGTGTGCAAATATGCCGCCTTATGCGGACAGCATAAGAGAAAGGGTTCAAATACCAGTTTTTGATATTGTTACGTTAACGAATTATGTGTATGCGTCTATCTGAATGATGAAATATTTGGTGAAGCGTTACTATTTAAGGAGCGGAAAATCCTGAAATTCGTACAGAATGGCTCAAAGAAGGCGTGTTACTCGTATTAACCGGAGCAGCAAATTTATCAGAGGATTGCTATATAAAAAGTAAAATTGTCGCTGATAATTGGAAGATGCACGAATCATGGTTGCAAGACGGGAAAGAAAGGGTGTTAATAGCATTGTTGATTGGGCACCAACTGGTGATTTGCTTTTGTTGTATAATGAGGGCAAAGTTAAAAAAGAGGATATTTCTGACTTGGGTGACATTGCATCGGAGGGAACGAGCCCTCGCAGTGATTCGCGTGATAAAGTAATTTTTGTAACAGGCGGTTTGGCCGTTGAGGATGTAGCTTGGGCGTATGAAGTCTATCAAAATGCCGTAAATAAAGGAATTGGACAAACGCTGGAGCTGTGGGATAGGCCGCATTGGGTTTGAGTGGGCATTGATATGAGTGGGAGTTTTGTTTGACTTGGAGAAAGAAATGAAGAAACTTGAAGTCTCTCTGTTGTTGATAATTGATCGGGAACATTATAAATTGTATTAACTCCTTTTGGGCTCATGAAGAATTAGGGGATTCTTTGTGGGCTTTTTTTGTTCTCAAACAACTTGATGGGCAAGGGAGTATTTTCATCAAGCTGACTCAAAATGACATGTTTTAGAGTCATTAGTCAAGCGTTATTAAGGCATTTCTGCACATGTCATATTTAAGATTAATTCTTTATGCTTTTTTTCTGGGTAAAGAAAGTCCTCAACCAAGGATCGGTCATTTTGTCATCTAATGGCAGTTTCACCCCTTTCTTTTTCGTCTGTTAAACTATTTCTGTGATTATCTGACGGGATTGTGTAATCATAGCGATACTTCGGAACGCCACATTTTCCGCATGCAACTTCGAAATTTTCCAATATGGGTACATATAAAAATCTTCTATATACATAGAGTCATACTGATAAATCATCGGCATGCTCATTTAATAGTAGCGGCTAATTTTGGCTTTTGTCAGATAATTAAGGAGTATTTATCGGAATATAAAGGAATTACCAATTTTATGGAGAATTTAGTAAAAAGAAGGGAGGTATGCTTATGCCAACAACTGGTGAAAAGCCTGGTAAGGGAACCTACAAATGTAAGAACTGTGGAAACGAAGTGACATTGGATGACACTACTGATACTCTACCACCATGTGCTAACTGTGACGGAACTGAATTTAGGAAAGTGTAAATGACTAGTGCCTCCCTTTGTGGGAGGCATGTTACTGGAATGATAAGAATGGAAACGCCGAAATTACTGAACATCTATTTTTTTCACTTTCAAAGTTTATGAATATAAGGATCTGTCCCCAAAAAATACAATTGTTCATTTATGAAGGACGTTGTGGATTTGGATGAATGCATGTGAAGTTATGAGCATGAAGAAGGTGAACGCGGTAGTTTTCTCTGGTAGTAGGTGCTTTAAAAACATAAAAAGTTTTTATAGAAGTTTGCAGGATATTTTGTTTCTGTGCAGAATAATTTAAGTTAGTGTAATGCATTCTTTATTATGCCCCGCTATTTAATTTCCCCCCATTCTTTATTATTCTTTTCCCTTTTGATTTTAGAAAAAAGTATATAATTACAATCAAGTAGGTTATTTTTTTGCCTAGGAAGAAACGGGTTTGGTATCCTGGTGCGAAATTTGATATTACTAGTCGTGGAATTCGTCGAACAACGTTATTTCATGACGATGAAGACAGGTTGAAATATTTAACGTTGGTGGAAGAAGCAAAAGAACGAACGCCATGCATTCTCTAAACATATTGCCTCATGACAAACCACATTCATCTTCAAATAGAAGTGATTGATCAGCCTACAGGGAAGATCATGAAACATGTCCACTTTCATTATGCCACCTATTTGAATCAAAAATACCATTTTATAGATCATGTATTTGAAAGTCGATATGCAGCGGAACTGCTAACGGATGTTGACTATGAATTAGAAGTAAATAGGTATATCCATTTGAATCCGATTCGTGAGGTGGAACCAGAGAAGTGTTACATTATCAGGTTATCTAGCATACCGGTTTTGCGAAGTTAATAACTCAATAGAGTATAGATTAACTGGCTCATCTCTGATTGTTGAGGTGGGCCATTTTTTACGTTTGTTCAAAAAACTTAAAAAGTAGCGATGTGGTAAAATAAGGTATAAACAAATGGCTATATGGTTAGTGTAAATGGTTTAGTAATAAATTTTTGGAGCATTGGAGGGGTCAAAGTGAAGATAATTGGTTTTAAAATTAATAACTATAAGTCAATGGGATCGAAAGAGAATTATTTATCTGTAGAGCCAAAAATTACTGCCCTAATCGGAAAGAATGAATCCGGGAAGAGTAATATCCTAGAGGCTGTAGGCAAATTGTCATTTGATAGACCACTTAGTCCTAGTTACCTTAATAATAAAAATAGGGGAGCTTCTGATGAGGTTTCTATCATTGTTCATTTGGAATACTATCAGGGTGAATTAAATGAATTTGAAATAAGTCAAGCAAATACATCAATTAGTTTCACTGATAACACAGTGGTTAAGATTGAAGGTGGATTATCGGAATTATTGAACGATGATAAATTATTAATGGAGGCGATTCAAAGTGTTCTGGAAATGAATATTAGAAGTGTTTGGGGAAATAACTCTAACCGCATTAAATCAGTACAAGATTATTTGAATGGCTTGGAGGCCATAACTTCACAAGTTTATATAAATCATAGCGCTAGATTAGCTAATTTAAAAAATTGGATAACCAATGATTATACAAGCAAGGAAGATTTGATCGAGAAATTGGAGGTTATTGATAATTGTCTTACAAAGTATTATTCTCTTCTACCTAGTGTGTATTACCGTGAACAATATCCACAGTTAGAAGCAAATTATAAATATGATGATATAAAAAATATTTTCAAGGAACCAAACCATATCTTTAATAGATTCCTTTTAGCAGCAGGTATTACTGAACAAGAAATAGTAGATGCATTTGAAGACCCTATAGATGGTAATAGGAAAACTGTCCGAAATAGAATTGCAAGAAAAATTCAGAAAAACGTTGAGGCAGAGTTTAATGAATTTTATAATCAAGAGAAAATTGAATTTCAAGTAGAATTTGAGAATCGTGTCTTTAAAATATATATATTAACTGACGATAAGGCAATGAACCTAAGTGAAAGAAGTAATGGATTACGTTGGTACATAAGCATATTTGTCGATGTGCTTTCTCGTGAGTATAAAAATAAATCTTTAGTTTATTTGTTAGATGAACCAGGAGTATATTTACATGTTAATGCTCAAAAGCAACTCCTAGAATTATTTTCAAGACTAGCAAAAAGAGATAACCAGGTAATATATACTACACATTCTCCCTTCATGATAGACAGTAGAGACATAACTAATGTTAGGGCTATTGAAAAAGTTGAGGGAGGTAATACAAAAATATTTAAGAGTGCTTACGACCAAAATTTATCAAATGACTCAAAAATGGAAACCTTATCTCCTTTAGTGCAAGCAATTGGAGCGGATTTAAAGTTTAATATAGGACCATCAAGTAATAATAATCTCATTACTGAGGGCATTACAGATTACATGTATATGAATGCCATGATAAATTATTTGGAAATTGATAATGCCCCAAATATCATACCTTCAGCAGGTGTTAGTAATATCAATAGAATTGTTTCGATTTTAATTGGCTGGGGATGTGAATTTAAAATTTTATTAGACTATGATAAAGCTGGTTACAACGAATACGATGTTTTAGTCAATAAACTGGATGAGACTCTAAAAGATAAAATTTTATTCGTAAGTTGTAACAAAGAAGTAGTTAAGGAGAATATGGTGAGCAATCCACAGACAATTGAGTCGTTAATTTCTATAGATGACTCTAAAGAATTGAGTACCCCATACGATGGTTCTAGTTCGTCAAAGAAATTAGCCGCAAAAGAATTTCACGATAAAGTAGTAAACAGGGAAATACAACTTGATAATGAGACAGTATCTAATTTTAAAACATTGTTTGAAACATTAAATATTCAAGAATATAATCTAGCTATCGTTAGAAATTAATAAGATAAGGATCTTTTTTCTCAACCATGTATGCATGAAAAATGTTGATTGAAAAGAGATGATAATATGATGCAAGAAGCGAAACGAATATTCCTCTCATCTCCGCATATGACCGGCCGAGAGCAGAAATACATACAAGAAGCATTTGATTTAAATTGGAGCCTTATAAATCAAAACTTCACAGCAGCTAAGTAATCAATTTTATTTTAATTTGCGCATATTATGCTATACTAGTGGGTAACGAAAAACGATGAAGTGGAGGGTGCATATGAATCGAGAAGTTTTCAACAAGGCTCCGGTTACAGAGGCATTACTGAATATAAAAGTAAAATTACCTTCACAAATTACATTAGCAACTTTAGATAATTTTCATGAGAAAATTAAAAATAACTATCCTTATAAAAGAAAGATACAAACTTGGGAGGGTGGCATGGAATTCAATGCTAAAGGGGCGCCTAAGGTTGATGAACCTACAAGTACCATTGATGGGTATATATTCAAGTCCGTTGATGGAAGTAAAATTGTTCAAGCACGTTTTGATGGCTTAACATTTCATATGTTATCACCCTATTCTGAATGGAAAGATTTTGTCGAGGAAGCCGAAAACTTATGGAATATTTACAAAGCGTTTTTAACCCCAACAATCATATTGCAACTTGGACTACGATATATTAACCGAATAGAACTTCCTTTACCTGTTCACGACCTCAAAGAATATTTGCTAACGGTTCCAGACGTGTCTTCCACAGTCAATTATCCGCTTTCCGGTTTTTTCATGCGTCTTGTAATGAAGGATAATGACTCTGATGCAATAGCAATTGTTACTGAAACAATTGATCAGGATAATCAGGATTCTACTATTTTACCCATTATTTTTGATACTGATGTTACTATTAATGATTTAAACCTTGATTACAAAGATGATTTTTGGGAGCAGGTAGCCCAGATGAGAAACTTTAAAAATAATTTGTTCTTTAACAGTTTAACCGAAAAAGGAAAGGAGTTGTTTCGCTGATGTTAATCGTAGAGGACAGCCAAATTATAAATCCTTTAAATCTGTCTTCAAATAATGTAGATGTTAGCAACAGATGGCAGAATGAAATTATAAGTAAGGATATGGAAGTTATATCTAAACAGTATAATGACATTTATAATCACTTCTTTCTCCCCTTTTGACAGCAAATTTCATTTAATAACAGTTGGGTGAAAGAGGCACAATCACTTTTTCCAGCTATGAGGTCACTTTCAGAAAAAGAGACGGATATCCATTTAAAAGGAATTAAGCGTGTCTTTAAATCAACTGGAAGGAATCTTCACAACCATGATTGGTGAATTTATTACCTTCGTAGAAAAAATGTTTCCGATGGATCCTTACACAGCAGAGAAAGCCCGAACTGCTATAAGGCAATTTGAATTAAAGAAAGCTAGTGAAGGAGAAGGACAGTCCCTTTATCAGTTTTTTATGCCAACTCCTTTTCCTTATCTTTCCCAAGGCGATATTATTGATAATGTACCATTTCAATTGGAAGATCCTGATACGGGGGAAATTATGTTGTATCGAGGTCCAGGTATGCTATTATCGAATACTTGTGATGCAGAAAGGGATCCTTATATCGTGATTTCCCCATTACTAGAATTGGATAAAATGTACGGAAAAAGAAAGAAGGATTTTAGTACAAATCTGACTTATAATTTGTTATATTTTCCTGATAGTCGGTTCTCAAATTATATAATAGATTTAACGATCATGAATACGTTTTCCAGAAAGATTATTCTGCAAAACTATGAAACAACAGCCTCCTTGAATCAGATTGGTTATTATCTCTTTCTTTGTAAGTTAACTGTTCAACTTATGAGACCGGAGGATGAAGATGTACAAGCGCACAGAAGTGGTGCAAGTTAGATTGTTATTCCACCAGGGTGCCTGTCACTCCCTGCATTATAATTTGTTAACTAAATGGTGAGTTATTGTTTTATTAATTTTTAAACTTTATCTCATTTATGTGTTTGTCTATAACAACGGAACTGTTGGCTGAATATGCCTTATACATAATATCCACATAAGCGTCAAAGAGCCCATACCAGTTTACTAGGTGTGGGCTCTTTGACGCTTAAATTACACCCCACTCTTCGTACAAAATTCAACAAACTTATAAAATAACCTTCTATTTAATAGAGATTTTGATAAACTTAATCTAATAGTAATTGATTAGACGCTGGAAACGTTCGATATAGTAGGTGTGGTTATATTTTATAGGAAGAAGACACATCTGCTAAGTATTGTTAGCTTTACAACAGCGTTTTTAAATATTGTATTTAAATCCCTTCTTTATAATAATGAATCGAGCGGTTGGAGTTGCTCAAACAATCTCATTAGCTTTTCTGTATCGCTTATTATAACTTGGGTATGATCTTCAAAGGTTGCTGTGGAAAAAGAATAGAAAAGAGGATAACTCGTAATGACAAATTTTAATAACAAGACAATTTTAGTAACAGGTGGGACAGGCTCGTTTGGTCAAATGTTTATTACAAAGGCATTAAAACTAAATGTGAAAAAAGTTATAGTCTTTAGCCGCGATGAACTAAAGCAATATGAAATGGCTCAAGAATATACGGACAGTCGGATGCGTTTTTTTATTGGGGATGTTCGAGATAAAGATCGTTTGTACAGAGCTTTTGATGGGGTGGATTATGTTGTACATGCTGCTGCCTTAAAGCACGTCGAAGCTTGTGAATATAATCCGTTTGAAGCGGTTAAAACAAATATTAATGGTGCACAAAATATCGTTGAAGCAGCAATTGATAGAGGTGTAAAAAAAGTAATTGCGTTGAGCACAGATAAAGCTGCTAGTCCAATCAACCTATATGGTGCAACTAAATTAGCGTCTGATAAACTCTTTGTTGCAGCTAACTCATATGCGGGCGATAAAAATACTTCCTTTGCAGTTGTTCGCTATGGAAATGTAGTTGGCAGCCGTGGTAGTGTTGTCCCATTTTTTGAAAAAATAAAAGAAACAGGTACTATTCCAATTACAGATGAACGAATGACTCGTTTTTGGATTACGCTGGATCAAGGAGTTCAATTTGTCATTGACAGCTTTAATAGAATGCATGGAGGAGAAATATTTGTTCCCAAAATTCCAAGTATGAAAGTAACCGATTTGGCAGAGGCCATCGCACCAGAATGCAAAATGGAATTCATAGGTATCAGACCTGGTGAGAAACTACACGAAGCAATGATTACAGAAGATGATGCACGCCGAACATTAGACATGGGGGGCTACTACATTATTCAGCCTGAATTTCCGTGGTGGAAAAATGAGCTATGCCATGGAGGAAAGAGTCTGGAAGATGGATTTAGTTATGTAAGTGATACGAATGAAGAATGGTTATCGGTTGAGGAGTTACGTGAATTGGTTAAAATAAGTAAAGGTGATAAATAATATGGAAGATTCAAAACAGAAGTTTATTCCGTATGGGCGACAATCAATCGATGATGCAGATATTCAAGTGGTTGTTGATGTTTTAAAGAGTGATTACCTGACAACAGGGCCAGCAGTCGAAAATTTTGAAGTAAAAATTGCTGACTATGTTGGAGCGAAGTATGCTGTTGCATTTTCAAACGGTACAGCGGCATTGCACGGTGCATGTTTCGCTGCGGGTATAGGTGATGGCGATGAAGTAATCACTACACCTATGACCTTTGCAGCAAGTGCTAATTGTGTCTTATACCAAGGTGGAAAGCCAGTTTTTGCAGATATTGATCCAGAAACATACAACATTGATCCAAATGAAATTTGTAAAAAAATTACGGCTAAAACTAAAGCAATAATTCCAGTGGACTTTACTGGTCAGCCAGCTGACATAGATGAAATTTTGAAGATTGCAAAAAAGCATAATTTGACTGTTATTGAAGATGCAGCACATGCTATCGGTGCAACATATAAGGGTAAAAAAATAGGGTCTATTGCTGATATGACAATGTTCAGTTTTCACCCAGTAAAACATATTACAACCGGTGAAGGTGGTATTATTACTACAAACAATAGAGACTTCTATGATAAATTACGGCAGTTCCGTACGCACGGGATTACGAGAGATACTTCTTTACTAAATGAAAATCACGGCCCTTGGTATTATGAAATGCAGTTTTTAGGATACAACTATCGAATGACAGATATACAAGCTGCATTGGGTGCCAGTCAGATTGATAAACTAGATCAGTTTATTGAAAGACGTCGGGAAATAGTCGATCAATATAATAAGGGGTTTAGTGCTTTAAACGAATTAATTACCCCTCATCAACATCCTGATGGTAGCTCTAGTTGGCACTTATATGTTATTCAATTACAGCGTTATTTGTTATCTATTGACAGAAAACAGTTTTTTGAAGAATTAAGAAAAGCAAATATTGGAGTGAATGTTCATTATATACCAGTCCATTTACAACCATATTATCAGAAACTAGGGCATAAAAAAGGAGACTATCCAGTCGCAGAAGAATTGTACGAGCAGATTATTTCGTTGCCATTATTTCCAGCGATGACAGATGAAGATGTGCAGTATGTTATCGATACAGTAAAAAGCTTAGTTCAAGAACACCAAATAAAGTAGGTGAGTTTATGAAGGTTGTAGCTATTATACAAGCACGTATGGGATCGACAAGGCTACCAGGGAAAATAATGAAAAAAGTATTAGACAAATCTTTATTAGAATATCAGATAGAACGTGTGAAACGGTCAAAGTTAATTGGTGAAATTGTTATTGCGACTACGACAAGTGAATCTGAAGAACCGATTGTAGACTTTTGTAAAAAACATTTTATCTCATATTATCGTGGATCAGAGGATGATGTGTTATCACGATATTATGAAGCGGCTGAAGAATATAATGCTGATGTAGTGGTTAGGTTGACTTCTGATTGTCCTTTAATTGATCCGGAAATTATAGATAAGGTTATAAGTATTTATTTGAAACGAAAAGAAGGTATTGATTACGTATCAAATACTTTGGAGCGTACTTATCCTAGAGGAATGGACACTGAAGTATTCTCTTACGATGCATTAAAAACAGCGAACGATAATGCTGTTTCTCCACCTGAACGAGAACATGTAACACCTTATTTTTTTCAAAACCCAAGAATGTTTAAAATACTATCCGTAACAAGTGATACAAATCATAGTGAGCATCGTTGGACTGTGGATACACTAGAGGACTTTGTATTAATAGAAAAAATTATAGAAGCACTATATAAGAATAAACCGTTATTTTCGTACTTTGATATACTGAAATTACTAGACGAAAATAGGGAATGGTTTGATATAAACGCTGAAATAAAACAAAAAAGGTTGTAAATGTAAATTCCGATTTCAATAAAGTCAAAGGAAGGAAATTCAGATGAAGTATAAGTTACAAAAGTTATCCCCAAAATACCTACCAATCATGCTTCAGTGGAGAAATGAAGAACGAATCAGAAAAAGCATGTACAACGAAAAAGTTATTACATTTGATGAACATATGAGCTGGTATGAAAATAAATCTAAAAGTAATGAAGACGTGTATTTTGTTTTCTTAATAGATGAAGAACCCGTTGGAATAATATATTTTAATAGAATAAATATTCCCTATTTCAAATGCGAATGGGGGTTCTATATAGGGAAACCAAATAGTTTTAAAGGTGCAGGTACTATAATGGGGATATTAGGATTAAAATATGCGTTTGAGGAATTGGGATTGAACAAAGTATATGGCGAAGTGTTAGTAACTAACGAAGGTAGCTTAAAGTATCATGAGAAATTAGGGTTTAAAAAAGAGGCGTACTTTAAACAACATATAATGAAAAATGATACATTTAAAGATGTTATTATTTACGGGCTTATAAAAGAGGAATGGTATAAAGATAATCATGATAATCTCGTAAAGCAACTTTATGAGAAAGGGATCGATTTATTTGGAGACAGTAGTAATAGCAGCCAATCATAAGCGGTATTATTCTACATACCAAGAGTTAAGTCAAAAACTGAATTATAATATAGTATGGGTTGATAATAAAAATGAACTAACAAAAGAATTTCTGGCTGAAATCAGTGCTAAATATATATTTTTCCTTCATTGGTCCCACATCATTCCTTCAAATATATTCAATAACTTTGAGTGTATAATTTTTCATATGACTGACGTTCCTTTTGGTAGAGGTGGAAGTCCGTTACAGAATCTAATTAGTAGGGGAATTTACGAAACAAAAATAACCGCATTAAAATGTGTTGAGAATTTGGATGCCGGTCCAGTATACCTTAAAAAACCTTTATCGTTGTTTGGTAATGCGGAAGAGATATATATTAGAGCATCGAAAATAATAAAAGAAATGATTATTGAAATATTAAAGAAACGACCACTTCCAGCACCTCAAGAAGGAGAAATCGTACAATTTCAAAGAAGAAAACCCGAACAAAGTAATTTAGAAAATCTTGAGAAAATAGAAGAAGTTTTTGATTATATACGCATGTTAGATGCGGATGGTTATCCAAAAGCATTTATAGAAACAAGAAATTTCCGACTAGAATTTGAACGTGCTTCTTTAAAGGATGATTCCATACATGCAGATGTAAAAATTATTAGAAAGAAGGATAAACTATGACGCAGACCGTATTAGTAATTGCTGCCCACCCAGATGATGAGGTTTTGGGATGTGGTGGTACAATGGCTAAACATATTCAAAATGGGGACAACGTGCATTCTATAATACTAGCCGAGGGGATTACTAGTAGAGATAGATCAAGAGATCGGGAAACTAATTCGGAAAGACTATCTGAATTAGGAAAAGCAGCACAAAAAGCTAACGATATACTGGGTGTTAATTCTTTAAAATTGTATGACTTTCCAGATAATCGTATGGATTCATTAGATCGTTTAGACATTGTAAAGGTAATAGAGGACATAGTAAATGAAGTGAAACCAGACATTTTATATACGCATCATATTGGTGATGTAAATATAGACCACCGCAGAATCCATGAAGCAGTTATAACAGCTTGCAGGCCCATACCAGGAAACCATCTAGTTAAAGAATTATTATTCTTTGAAACGGCGTCAAGTACTGAGTGGATGACCCCAGGATCAGCCCCTACTTTCAGCCCGAACTGGTATGTAGACATTACGGAAACCCTCTCATTAAAATTAAGGTCTTTAGAAGCGTATGATTACGAGATGCGAGAGTGGCCACATGCTAGATCAGTTACTGCATTGGAACATCTGGCCCGCTGGCGCGGTGCAAACATTGGTGTTGAGGCAGCAGAATCATTTATATTAGGGAGGAAAATTAAAAACTAATTTATTAATTTGAGAAAGGGGAGTATTTGTGAAAAACATAACTTTAGGAGACAAGATTATTGGTGAAAGTCACAAACCATTCATAATCGCTGAAATGTCTGGCAATCATAATCAATCATTAACTAAAGCTTTAGAAATTGTTGAAGCTGCAGCAAAAACAGGCGCACATGCTTTGAAAATTCAGACATACACTGCGGAAACAATGACGTTAAACATAAATAAAGAAGATTTCGTAATCAATGATCCCAAAAGTTTGTGGGATGGAGAATCTTTGTATGACTTATATGGTAAAGCATACACACCATGGGAGTGGCATGAACCTATTTTTACAAGAGCTAGAGAACTTGGATTAATACCATTTAGTACTCCTTTTGATGAAACAGCAGTGGATTTTTTAGAAGAATTAGATGTACCATTTTATAAAATTGCCTCATTCGAAAATAACGATATTCCATTGATAGAAAAAGTAGCTTCGACTGGTAAACCGATAATTATCTCTACAGGAATGGCTTCTATTGCAGAGTTAGATGAGACTGTGCGTGCTGCTAGAGCTGCAGGATGTGAGGATATTGTTCTCTTGAAATGTACAAGTACTTATCCTGCAACACCCGAGAATACGAATATATCAACCATTCCGCATATGAAAGAACTATTTGATTGCCAAGTAGGCTTATCTGATCACACATTGGGGACTGGAGTGTCCGTAGCAAGTGTTGCGTTGGGGGCAACTGTAATTGAAAAACACTTTGTTTTGGATCGTTTAGAAGGTGGAGTTGATGCTGCCTTTTCCATGGAGCCTCATGAAATGAAGGCTCTTGTAGAAGAAACTGAAAGGGCATGGGAGGCAATAGGTTCTGTTTCATACGGACCAACTAAAGCCGAAGAAAAATCGTTACAATTTAGGCGCTCCATATATGCCTCTAAGGATATTGAAAAAGGAGAAAAGTATACTCCAGACAATATACGTATAGTTCGACCGGGATATGGACTGAAACCTAAATACTATAAAAGTCTTTTAGGAAAGGAATCTCAAAAAGAATTTAAATTTGGGGATCGCATTACTTTTTTATAATGAAAAGTTAAGGCTCTATTGAATGAAAAAATTATTCGATAGAATTTTTATTTATACATTTTTCCATCTTTAGTAATTCTATAATCCTGCATTTCGAACCAGTTGTTTATTGCATCATAAAAGTAGAGAATATTACGCAAATAAAAAAGGATTGCCAGTCCCATCAAAATGTCCTGCCATTCATAGTGTCTAATCAATTAATGGGTGGGAAAGTGAAAGGAATGCTGGCAATACCTAGAATTAATAGAATTTTATTTGGCAAATTAAGAAATAGCAATCAATGAAATTGCAACGTACTAGGTTCTGTTGAGAAACTGTGAAAAAGATGCCAATGAAGATCAGTTGCCGAAAGAAAGAGAATATAAAAAAGAGAGGAATGATGTATGAGGATTTGGGGATATTGATACTGTCCGGACTTTTCATATGATATAATTTGTTTAACCACAACAAGATATACTGCATGATAACATGTTATATTGAGGTGGTTTTACAATATGGCTTTGGATAACGTAAAAGAACAGAAATTATTATATCACTTGACCAAACTATCCAATTTAGAATCGATCTTGGAGTATGGTTTGATTTCCAGAGAGAAAGCAAAACGGTTAGGTATTACATTCTCTGATGTGGCTGACTCGGATATTATTTCTCAAAGAGCTTTATTAGGATTGGAAGAGTATGTCCCCTTTCATTTCCATCCCTATTCTGCATTTGATACTGCTGTCAAGAGTAGGTATGCTGAAGACGTATTCATTTATATTTGTCTGACGCGAGAAAAAGCGATGAAGAATAAATTTAAGGTGCTTCCTATGCATCCGTTATCTGATGACTTTGAATTATATGAGTATGAAGAAGGTTTTAATTTAATAAATTGGGATTTCATGAGACAAAAAGGAAATGAAGAAAAGTTAGTCAAACATACAAAGATGGCAGAGTGTTTGACTACGAAAACGGTCCCAGCAAAGCATTTTCATTCTATTGCGGTGCCAACTCAAGAGGTCGGGGCACATGTGCAAAGTAAATTGAAAGCATACGGCATTATAAAGAAACCTCCGTATGTTGATGAAATGAATTGGTTTTAGTTAATTAAAGTAAGTGGGAGGTATAATGATGATCAAGTACACCACAGGTGATTTATTTCAGTCAGAGGCAGAAGCTCTCGTCAATACTGTGAACTGTGAAGGTTATATGGGTAAGGGCATTGCTTATCAGTTTAAATTGAAATTTCCTGAGAACAACCGTGATTACGTGAAAGCGGTTCGTTCAGGTGAGCTTCAGATTGGCACCGTTCATTCTTTTAAGGAAGACGGTAAAATCATCATCAACTTCCCAACCAAAAATAAATGGCGTGCTAAATCGAAAATGGAGTATATTGATGAAGGGCTCGATGCACTTATTGATCTGATTCGATCGATGAACATCAAATCGGTTGCGATTCCTCCATTAGGAAGCGGAAACGGCGGATTGATTTGGCATGACGTGAAGCAATTAATGGAAAAGAAACTTTCCACGCTTCAAGATGTAACAATTTATGTATATGAACCTAAACAGAATTATCAAGCGAAGGCGAAAGAAGAGCCAAAATTGAGTTTATCGGCACTCATCATGATGGATATTAAACATCACCTTAATCAATTTAATAAAACAAGGTTACAAAAGACGGCTTTCTTCATGGATGTACTATCAAACGGAGATCCCTACTTTAATTTTAAAGGGCATACGTTCGGTCCTTATGATCATGCGATTGCGATTATCAGCAAAAATATTAAAGCGTTCCAAGATTATCACAATGTAAAATCCACCGATGAAGCGTATAAGATTTTATATAACAAATTGATCAGTGATCATGTTGAATCCACTGTGACCGAGTTGAAGCCTGCCATCAATAAAGCAACAGCATTTGTTAACAACATTCCGAATGATGATATGCTGGAATGCGTATCAACGATTGCGTTTTTATTGAAAACACATTATGAACTGAGCGAAAATGACATCGTTGAAAGGTTTCAGAAATGGTCCGACGATAAAGCCAAACGCTTCAGTGAGAAACAGATCCGAGAAGGTATTGCGCTTTTAAATGGCGCTGGTATCATCCAACAAACGTTAATGGGTTATGAACTGAAACCCACGGTGTCAATTGAATACAGCAAGTAAGCATCCCCAGTTCGGAGGTGCTTTTTTCGTTCGCCAAGCGTGAGCATGTGCGAACTCTAACGGGTAGATGGTTCGAGTGTGACCTTGTAGCGATAGGCACATAAACTAACTTTTTCCATGGAGCCTCATGAACTGAAGGCGCTTGTAGAAAAAACAGAAAGAGCATGAAAGGCGATAGGATCTGTCTCATATGGACCAACTAAAGCAGAAAAGGAATCTTTACAATTTAGGCGTTCCATATATACTTCTAAGGATATTAAAATAGGAGATAAGTTTACTTCAGACAATATACGAATAGTCCGACCGGGATACGGACTGAAGCCTAAACATTATAAAAGTCTTTTAGGAAAGGAATCTCAAAAAGAATTTAAATTTGGGGATCGCATTACTTTTTTATAATGAAAAGTTAAGGCTCTATTGAATGAAAAAATTATTCGATAGAGCCTTTGTTTATTCAATATTCCATTTCTAGTAATTCTATAATTCGATTTTTCCCATAGCCATCCACAATTCTTTTCGCCTTTTTACTTAAACTAGGGATATCTTTATTTGTGATAAAGGAGTTTATTTCTTTTGCAATAGTATGCTGTGTTATAGTGTCATGTTCGCCTATATAATGATCAATTCCTAATTTATGTACATTTTCACAAACTTCAATTTGATTATATGCAATAGCAGTTAAAATTGCTGGTGTTCCAAGACAATACCTTTCCCAAGTGGTACTTCCCCCTGCACAAATGGCAAAATCTACTTCATGCATAAGTTTTGCCATGTAATTAATATTGTAGTGGAAAATTACATTCTCGTTATTACGATGTTCTTTTATTAAATCCTTATTTGGATTAGATGGGCCAACAACTACATGGGTAGTAATTTCTTTTCCTTTTATGGCTTTTAAAGCTTTCATGGTTTCATTCGTAGGATCACTGCCTCCGTAAAAAACAAGTGCTGTAGAATGTTTTTTCTTTTCCTTTTGTTTATTATGAAGCTCAACAAATTCATCTCGTAATAGCGCATATTTAGGACCTAGTAAAAGTTTACAGTTACTTGGAACTAGATTTTTATAGCGACTGTTTGCGTTTTGATAATAATTTTGATCTAACAATATATCGCAATCGTGTTCCCGATCTGCGATATCATCTATCACCATAATGTTTGGGATTTTCACTCTTATTTCTTTCTCCCAAGCTTCATCTAGGGCGTAATGGTCAACGATTATCCAATCAAATTGTATTTCAATTGACTGTAGAGCCTTTTGTGTTTCTATTGAATCCTGTGCTTGTGTCACGCCGAGCCACGAAGCATGTCGTGGCTGATCGCTTACTGGCATATTTTGTGCAAGATCTTCGAGATTATAAAGTTGGAAACCTTTTTCTAATATTTTCTGGTTTAGATTACCTTGATGTGCTCGACAAATGAAGTATACATTGTGACTATTTTCTTTTAATTCTTCGGCTAGGGTCAAGCAACGTATGACGTGACCTGAACCAATTTTAGTTGATGAATCAACACGAAAGCATATATTCATTGGTGCACCTTTTCCTCTACCATATGTATTTTTAATAAAATAATTTCTTATTTTATTATAACAAGAAGCTTAAGTATCTGTGAAGCTTATTAGCTAGAAAATAGCTTTAACGCCAGTAACTACCATCCAAACAATCAAGAAATATGGCTATTAAGTCAATTTATATAAATTTTCACCAAAAAAGGTTAAACATTTCTTAAACATGTCGATATAAAGAATGAATCATCAGGGAGGATGGTTTGCCATGGCATTAACGTTAGGAAGGAAACCTGGCGAAAAAGTCTACATCATAGACGAACACGACAGGAAAATTGAAGTAGAAGTGGTTAAGGGTGATGGGAATCTTAACAATGCCCTCAAACTGCGTATCACGGCTCCACAGGAATTTAGAATTGTTCGTGGAGAAATTCATCAAGGTAATAACTCCTAACCAAGGAGTTTATTATAAACTAGCATTTCACAAGGATAGGTCTTGCTAGTAAAACAAACAAACACGGAGGTAGAAAAAATGATTATCAATCACAACATTTCAGCGCTTAACACACACCGTCAGTTAGGTGCAAACAACAATGCAGTATCTGGATCATTGGAGAAGCTTTCTTCTGGACTGAAGATTAACCGTGCAGGAGATGACGCAGCAGGTCTTGCGATTTCTGAGAAGATGCGTGGGCAGATTCGTGGTTTGGAAATGGCTACGAAAAACGCACAGGATGGAATTTCACTAATTCAAACAGCAGAAGGAGCATTAAACGAAACACATTCTATTTTACAAAGAATGCGTGAGTTGACTGTTCAAGCTAGTAACACTGGTACACAAGATACTGACGATCTTCAAGCAATTCAAGATGAAATTGATGCTTTAATTGAAGAGTTAGGTGGAATGAGTGGAAGTAAAGGGATTTCAGATCGAACGCAGTTTAACGGAAAAGATTTACTTGATGGTTCCTTTGCGGCAAGTGGATCCGGTCAGTTAACTTTCCAAATTGGCGCTAATAAAGAACAACAGCTTAGCGTGAATATTGAAGATATGAGTGCGTCTGGATTAGGTGTAGATAGTATTTCTGTCGTAGACGGAAGTGGAAATGCACTTGATGCTTCAGGATATGATGGATTACTAAGTGGAATTGATGCAGCCATTACTGATGTCTCAACTCAACGATCGAAATTAGGTGCTGTTCAAAACCGCCTAGAACACACAATTAACAACCTAGGTGCTTCTTCTGAAAACCTAACAGCTGCAGAATCACGTATCCGTGACGTTGATATGGCGAAAGAAATGATGGAGTTCACGAAGAATAACATCTTAACTCAAGCATCACAAGCTATGTTAGCTCAAGCCAACCAAACACCACAAGGAGTACTTCAGTTACTTCGTTAATAGTGGATAAAATGAGAAAGACTCTTGCCTTCGGGTAGAGTCTTTTTTCTTTTTTACATAAATAGGAAATGAGAATAACAACACCTTGAAAAGTTTATCAATTGAACCGATAATAAATACATAGTGTTAATTTTAAAGTCCTACATTTGGAGGTCATTATGCAATTATTATATAAAAACGAGCAGATAGAATTAAAGAGGGATGCATCTCTTTTTTCTGTCATTTTTGAAAAAGTTAATAAGTTAATTGAGGAAAAGGATGTCATTTTCAGTCATTTAATAATAGATGGTGTAGAAGTATATGAAAATCATGAGGAATACATACAAGAACGAATGAATAAAGTAATGCAAATAGAAATCGTCACCCGTTCTTCCAAAGAAATGATTTTGGAAACGATGAGGTCTGTTCATGAATATTTAGAACGCGCTGTGCCTGCGTTGAAGGAACTAGTAGATCAAAGTTATGAACGTTTTGCTGAGGAAACTTGGGAAGGAATTGGGCAATTATCAGAAGGCATGCAATGGATGCTTCAATTTAAGACATTCACACAAGGCGCATCGGAACAACCGGCAAACTGGCAGCAAGTCGAAAAAAGTTTTGCAGTTTGTGAAGAGGAATTTGCTGAATTGCTGGATGCTGTTGAAGCACAAGATACCGTGATGATCACTGACTTACTTGCCTATGAAATTACGCCTGCATATGAAGCGTTATTGGAGAATATCGGAAAATCGCTGCAAGATAAGGAGTTCTTGAATTATGTTAATTGATAATATTCTTCTTTTACGTGACCGATATCCTGCAATTCGTGAATATTTCCACCAGAATGAAGATGATTTGAAACTAAAGCAATTTGAGGTTATTGAATCAAAAGCTGGTAAGGAGACCATTCGTTATCAGTTAAATGATGAACGGCCATTAATGATACACAGCATGTATGACCCAATTCGTGAAGCGGAACGGATTATTGCTTCTCATGAAGGTAAAATCTCGGAAAAAACGCATGTCTTTTTTTATGGTGTAGGCATGGGGTACCATGTTGAAAAGTTTCTTGAAAAATTTCCTGATCAGCCTTATTCCTTGTACGAACCTATTCCGGAAGTGTTTTTTGAAATGACGAGTAAGCGAGATTTAAACCATATCATTAATAAAAATCTAAGAAACTTGTATATAGATAAGCATCATGAAGAGTCTTTCGCGTATTTAAATGAATTTACGACGAGTAATCACAATATCCATCTCATCGTTTTACCGAGCTATAAAAACATTGCGGAAGAAAAATATGCAACCTTTCATAAAAATATAAAGGAAGCTATTCGAAGTCGCCGGACGAATTTGCACACAGACGCTAGTTTTCAAAAACTGTGGGTAATGAACAGTTTGATCAATTTTAAAACCGTATTAAACACGCCGAATATGTTAAGAGATATCGATCGGGGGCAATTTGAAGGAAAACCTGTAATTATTGTATCAGCTGGCCCCTCTTTAGCCGAAGATATGGAGCATCTTCGCTATATAAAAGAAAATAATCTTGCATACATTTTTTCAGTCGGATCAGCGATAAATAGCTTAATCGCGTACGATGTATTACCGGATGCGGTGTTTACATATGATCCGGGGCTGTTGAACCATAAAGTATTTGAAAAAATGATCGCCCATAATATCGCTCATATTCCGATGGTATTTGGTTCAAGTGTTGGGTATGAAACGATTGAAAATTACCAAGGGCCTAAAGCTCATTTCATTACGTCTCAAGACAGAACCTCTTTATATTTTTTAAAGGAACAGTTGAACGTGGAGCACGATTTAATTTTGGATTCCCCATCCATTGCGGTCATGACCTTTCAAATTTTAAATAAAATCGGTGCATATCCTATCATCTTTGCCGGACAAAACTTGGGCTATTTGTATGATCGCCTCTATTCGGAAGGTATTGACTATGATCATATTAAATCAACGATGGAGGAAGAAAAGCTTGCAAAAGCGCCAACAACAAAAGATGTATATGGAAATGAAATTAAAACATCCATAGGCTTTAATAGTATGCGGACTAGTATCGAAAATTTTGCCGCACAGTACCAAAATAAAACGTTTATTAACACAACAAAAGGCGGAGCTGAAATTAAGGGAGTACCTTTTCAGCCGATCGAAGAAGTAATAAAAGAAACACTTACTTATTCGATCGATAAAACCAATTGGTGGGAAAGAAGCAATAAATATAAGGCACAGGATATTGATGCACAGCTAGCTAGCTTAAAAAGAAGTATGACGGAATTTACTGCTGTACTTGCTTCTTTTGATAAATTATTGAAGAACATTTCCTTATATACGAACATCAAGAATCAGCCTAAGGTTTTAAATGAATTAACCAAATTTGATAAACTTTATAATCGATTAGTTGAAAATCGTTACTACAATGATTTCTTATCTTTTTATATTCGAACACACGTAAAATACTTAGCTAATGAGTTGAAGCGACTAAATGTAGAAGCAGACGTGTTCGTGAAAGGGAAAGAAATTGTACCATTGTTTAATCGGTTTATGGAACAATGCAGGCAGGGGAGTTTAGAGTTAGAAAAAGTGATGGAAGATAGTGTTGGAGCGTTGGGGAGTGAATGAATTATTGATATGGGGCGTCACTTTTCCGAATTTTGTCGAATGAGATATTGTAAGATTATTTGAATAAGATACTGTTAGAGCAAGTAGCACGATTTTATTGCTATTAGTTCTAACAGTTTTTTATTCTTATGGGATAAAGTCAATATTGTATTCTACCTAGCATTGTCCTGCTAACTATTCAATTTTCCCCAAGAGAAAACCGTTTTTATAAAAGTCTAGTATAGGGGAAATCAGTTTTTGATGCACCTAATAGGAACATATGATCTTGACTTTATTTGTTAGATAGTCTATCTTATATCAAAATAGAAAATTGATAAAAGGTGTGATGAGATGGCGACGACAGTTTCGATTTGTTGTAGATGATAAAAGTGAAATAGAAGGTTCTATTATCCGAAAAAAGAGCTTCCGTAAAAAGGTAATTTATTATTAGTTGATGATCTATACCAAATTGGTAATACATTAA
>NZ_JBPYCR010000040.1:0-32427 GCF_051846915.1 Virgibacillus sp. W0181 | reverse complement strand
TTTGTCGCCATGAGTATTGTGGGAATGAAAGGTGCGATTATAACAACTAATATCCATTTTTTTCAAAAAGAGAAGGATGGCTTATTAAGTGCACCCTTCTACATTAAATTTCGTTCCTATACCATTTGAAATGTTATTGATAAATCATAAATAAAATGAAACTCTAAGAAAAACAAAGAAAACAGGCGAACAAGTTAGTATATAGAGGGAGTATAAATTTTTGCGCATAGCTGTCTAGCTTAAGCGCCCAGAAACTAGGCGACTTCCCGCAGCGCCTTACGATAAGTTATCATCGATTCGCCATGCTCATCGTGATTCCTTTATCTCAGTTGCTTCGGTCCAGTCGCTACGTTTCTAAGCGGGGCGCTTGCGCTTTTCTTAAATAGATAAGAGTGTATATAATTTTCCGAAAATATTTCTAGCTCTAGCGCCCAGAAACTAGGCGACTTCCCACAGCGCCTTTAGATAAGTCATCATCGATTCGTGCAAGTAAAGGAGGGCCAACTAAATACCCCCTTTGCGGGAACGTTGGCATACCCCTTTTGCAGGGGCATAATTCCTTTATCTCAAGATGTTTTTGGAATGTTCGATTAAAACCGCCACTTTGCGTGGCGACATCGAACCACCAGCTCCCGTCTGGCGCAGTCGCTACGTTTCTAAGCAGGGCGCTTGCGCTTTTCTCAAAACATACCCTTTAATTTTTTCCCGGTTTAATCACTTTTGAACTAGAAGCACATAAGCTATAGCTATATAAGAAATCTGACTTAGAAAAAAGGAATCGTTTTATGAAAGGGATGATACAATGACACTGGAAGGCAAACGAATTGGATTTGGATTGACTGGTTCACATTGCACATATGATCAAGTATTTCCACAACTGGAAAGGTTGATGAATGAAAAGGCGGAAGTAGTTCCAATTGTTTCTTATACGGTTCAGAGTACAGATACGAAATTTGGTAAGGCAGAAGATCATATAGAAAAAATTGAATCGATCACTGGCAAAAAAGTCATATCCACCATGCCAGAAGCCGAACCCCTCGGACCAAAATATCCGCTTGATTGTATGGTTATTGCACCAATGACAGGTAATTCTTTAAGTAAATTTGCAAATGCTTTGACGGATTCACCTGTATTAATGGCTGCCAAAGCCACATTACGCAATCAAAATCCGATTGTTCTTGGTATTTCAACCAATGACGCATTAGGATTGAATGGAGTAAATTTAATGCGCTTAATGGCAACAAAAAATATATTCTTTATTCCATACGGGCAAGATAACCCTCATGTGAAGCCAAACTCGCTCGTAGCGAAGATGGATGATTTAACGAAAACAATAGAACATGCCTTAGAATATAAACAAGTTCAGCCGGTAATTGTTCCACATTCCATTTAGAAATATGCTAAAATGAAACTATTATATAAAATAGACTTCACATGATTGGAAGGGGTATTTTTACAGATGGAAAATAAAAAGCAGTGGAATGTAGCTATAGTTGGGGCAACAGGAGCAGTCGGTCAAAAAATCCTAGAATTTTTGGAGGAACAGGAATTCCCGGCTAATACTGTGAAATTACTATCATCCTCAAGGTCAGCAGGAAAGAAAGTGACCTTTAAAGATACAGAGCTGACAGTGGAAGAAGCTGGACCAGAAAGCTTTTCCGATATTGATATTGCGTTTTTTTCAGCGGGTGGGAGTGTATCAAAAAAACTTGTGCCTGAAGCGGTTAAGCGCGGTGCAGTTGTTATTGACAATACTAGTGCTTTTCGAATGGATAAAGATGTACCGCTTGTTGTGCCGGAAGTGAATGAAAATGTTCTTGAAAATCATCAGGGAGTTATTGCAAATCCAAATTGTTCCACCATTCAAATGGTTGTAGCATTGAATCCAATTAAAAAAGCATTTGGTCTATCCCGTTTAATTGTATCGACATATCAAGCAGTGTCGGGTGCTGGTTTAGAAGCAGAAGAAGAATTGGTTCAGCAAACGAAGCAGTATCTAAATGGGGAAGAAATGACAGCATCTATTTTGCCAGCAGGATCTGATAAAAAACATTATCCAATTGCATTCAATGCCTTGCCACAAATTGATGTATTTCAGGATAATGGCTATACGGCAGAAGAAATGAAAATGATTAACGAAACAAAAAAAATAATGGATGCAGCAAGTTTACCTGTTGCAGCAACATGTGTCAGACTTCCGGTATTTACTTCGCATGCTGAAAGTGTCTACATTGAAACGGAAAAAAGCGGTGTATCCACATCGGATTTAGCAGATGTTTTACAAACTGGTGAAGGTGTTATTCTTGAAGATGATCCGAAGACACAAACGTACCCAACCCCATTGAGTGCGGAATCTAAAAAAGAAGTGTTCGTTGGAAGAGTGAGGAAGGACTTGGATAATGATAAAGGGTTCCATTTATGGGTAGTATCAGATAATTTAGTAAAAGGAGCTGCCTGGAACACGGTTCAAATTGCACAATCACTTGTTAAAAATAATTTATTAAAGAAATAAACCATACACGTTTCCATATTGTTAACTATAGCAGTTGGTTTGCAATGCGGGATTCAAAGATAATGATTTTACGATCAAAAGCCTGTTTAAAAAGACTTTAATCTAAACTATATCTCTGTTATGAGTATAGTATATAAGGGTGAAACGAATGAATTTTGGCAATGTATTAACAGCAATGATAACCCCTTTTGGCAAAGACGGAAAGGTTGACTTTGATCAAACAACTGGTTTAATTGATTACTTGCTTGCCAATGGATCGGAAGGTTTGGTCATTACAGGCACAACCGGAGAATCAGCAACATTGTCTGTTTCGGAAAAGGTTGAATTATTTCATCACGTTGTCGAAAAAGTTAACAAACGTGTGCCGGTGATCGCTGGTACTGGCTGTAACAACACGCAATCAAGCATAGCATTAACAATAGAAGCTGAAACAGCTGGCGTAGATGGGATTATGCTTGTCGCACCATATTATAATAAACCGAGTCAAAATGGGTTATATGAGCATTTTACGCACATAGCAAATGAAACAACACTGCCGATTATGCTTTATAATAACCCTGGACGCTCTGTAGTTAATATTGATGCGGAAACAACAATTCGCTTAAGCAATGTAAAAAACATTGTTTCCACAAAAGAGGCGAGCGGAGATCTTGATCAAGTTTCCGAAATTATTCAACGAAAGAATGAAAGTTTTTCCGTTTATAGTGGAGACGATGGAATGACTATTCCAATGATGTCAATTGGAGCTGACGGTGTTGTCTCTGTTGCTTCGCATATTATTGGAAATGAAATGAATGAAATGGTTAGATCCTTTAAATCGGGTAATGTTAAAAGGGCAGCTTTCTTACACCGAAAATTGCTTCCTATCATGAATGGATTATTTGCCGCACCATCCCCGACACCTGTGAAAAAAGCGCTTGAATGGAAAGGTGTATGTGCATGTAATGTCCGTATGCCTTTAATACGCTTATCAGAAGAAGAGGAAAAGCGTTTGAAAGAAGTGCTGGAATTAGATATAGAATTGGTTTCTGAAAAATAAGCGTAATGATGATTCGTTTAAAGTTAATGAAGCGTAATGGAAATTTCCATACGATTATGGAACAAAAAATACCGGTATATAACTGGTATTTTTTGTTTTTTTGGCAGATAAGAAAGTATATAACTTTCTTACTGCATAAGTGCAACTAAGGCTTTCGTCATAAAGGCTTGGCGATAAGCCAAGTTTTCTAATGATTTTTGCATGTAATGAACATGATAGAACATACTATCCTTAATTGAAAAGATTTTTGAGGGAGTGTGCGAACATTGGATAAAGATAATGAAAAAAAAGAGGGGCAGGAGGAAGATAAAAATAATTCTTCCTCACTTGTACAAAAGATACAGCAATTGGGGCAAACAAATATACCGCAAGTACCTGATTCCAACATACATGTGCTGACGATTATCGGGCAAATTGAAGGACATATACAATTGCCGCCTCAAAATAAAACGACAAAATATGAACATTTATTACCACAATTAATAGCGATTGAACAAAATCCAAAAATAGAAGGGCTTGTTATTTTATTAAATACAGTAGGTGGAGATGTTGAAGCAGGCCTAGCGTTGTCCGAAATGATTGCATCCATTTCCAAGCCAACAGTATCAATTGTTCTTGGAGGGGGTCATTCCATTGGTGTACCGATAGCAGTCGCGACCGATCATTCATTTATTGCACCAACTGCAACAATGACAATTCATCCAGTGCGATTGACAGGAATGGTTATAGGCGTGCCGCAAACTTTTGAATATCTGGATAAAATGCAAGATCGTGTCGTTAACTTTGTTATATCTCATTCCGATATAAAAGAAGAAAAGTTTAAAGATCTTATGTTTGCAAAAGGGAATTTAACACGTGATATAGGAACAAATATCGTTGGTAAAGAAGCGGTTGAATATGGTTTAATCAATGATGTTGGTGGTGTAACAGAAGCCATGAAAACCATCAATAATTTAATTAATCAAGAAAAAGAACAAAGTGAGCAGGTGATTCAATGATATTATACACACCTTTATGTGAGTCAGATATATTCCCGAATGATAAAGTGGACAATCGGGAGTTTATTTCCTATCAAGGAAAAACAGTGCTCGCTGAAAGAAATAACGAAGGCTCATATCAAATGTTACAGTTGTTATCTACCGACCCCCAAGATTTTTTAAACGAAAATTATGTACCCGGTACTATTTTATCTACTGAATATATTGGTAAATAAGAATAATATGGTATACTTTAAATAGAGTATACAACATGTAAACCCTTGCCAACCAATGCGGCAGGGGTTTATATATTCCGGTTAAGCCGGATAAGATCGAGGTGAACGGAATGGCCAGAAAACGAAAGAGAAGAAAAAAAGGATTGAAAAAGCAGTTAAAATATGAGCTGTTTGGATTATTACTTATCTTTTTAGCAATATTTGGAAGCGGGGCAAGTGCTATTAGTGATGGAGCAATTCCAACCGGATTGGAAAACTTGTTTCGTTTCTTTTTAGGAATGTGGTATTTTGCCGGATCCCTATTTTTGCTCGTGACAGGAATTATATTACTTATTAAACGTAAAATCCCAGCATTCTGGAGTAAAAAAATGGTAGGGTTTTATATTAGCTTTTTTGGTTTACTGTTATTGACGCATATTCAAACGTTTGAAAGTCTATTAATTACCGCAACAGATACATCAATAATACGGGCAACATGGGATCACTTTTTTTCCTACATGAATGGAGAAGGAACGACGGTGCAACTGGGTGGTGGAATGATCGGGGGTGTGCTGTTTGCTTTTACGTACTATTTATTTTCATCGACCGGCGCAAAAATTGTTGCTGTTTTCTCTATAATAGTAGGTTTTATTTTTATGACGGAACTTTCATTGGGGGAAATTTTCTCCAAGCTGTTGAATAAAATGAAACAGCGTGTTAAGAAATTGCAAGAGCGATGGACAAGTTATAAAAATAATAAAAAGATTGATCGTGAAGTTGAAGAACAATTACAAACATCAAGTACGGAGTCTGAAGTGGAAGAAGCTCCAATTGAGCCTGTAATTCAGGATTTTACCGATATTGCCTATTCTGAAAGTGCACCGATAGAGGCGCCATCGCAAGCGATGGATCAGGAGCCTCAACGGGAAGAATTAGGAGAAATAATGAAAAACAGTCCAATGACAGAAGCGGAAAACTATGAATATGAGTTACCGGCTTTTAAACTTTTATCAGAACCGGCACATGCATCTCAACAGCATGAGAAATCACAAATTCAATCAATCGTTCGGAAGCTTGAACAAACTTTTCATAGTTTCGGAGTAAAGGCGAAAGTAACGAAAGTACATGTCGGTCCTGCCGTGACAAAATATGAAATATACCCGGAGGCTGGCGTGAAAGTAAGCAGAATCGTGAGTCTGCACGATGATCTAGCTCTTGCCCTTGCCGCACAGGATATTCGAATAGAAGCACCGATCCCGGGTAAATCGGCAGTTGGTATTGAAGTGCCAAATAAAGAAGTCGCCATGGTCTCTCTAAGAGAAGTATTGGACGTAACAACAAAGCAATCATCCAAGTTATTGTTTGCACTTGGCAGGGATATTTCCGGAGATGCCGTTGTAGGCGAATTGGCAAAAATGCCTCATTTACTCATTGCTGGCGCTACCGGAAGTGGTAAAAGTGTCTGTATTAACGGCATTATTACGACAATATTAATGCGTACAAAACCACACGAAGTAAAAATGATGATGATTGATCCAAAGAAAGTGGAACTGAATGTTTACAATGGGATTCCTCATCTATTAGCACCGGTTGTAACTGATCCGAAAAAGGCATCTGTTGCTTTGAAAAAAGTAGTGAGTGAAATGGAAAGACGTTACGAATTGTTTTCCGATACGGGAACGAGAAATATAGAAGGCTATAATGAATATATTAAAAGACATAACATGGACGCTGAAACGGAACAACCGCATTTACCCTATATTATTGTTCTAGTTGATGAACTTGCTGACTTAATGATGGTCGCCTCCAATGACGTAGAAGATTCAATCACAAGACTTGCACAAATGGCAAGAGCAGCAGGGATTCATTTAATTATTGCTACACAACGCCCGTCCGTCGATGTTATTACCGGTGTTATTAAGGCGAATATACCCTCTAGAATTGCTTTTAGTGTATCATCAGCAGTTGACTCCCGTACAATTCTAGATACTGGAGGAGCCGAGAAGCTACTCGGACGAGGCGATATGCTGTACATTCCAGTCGGGAAATCAAAACCAATCCGTGTTCAAGGTGCATTTTTATCCGATGAAGAAGTTGAAAGAGTTGTTAATCATTGTATCGAACAACAAAAAGCGTCCTATCAGGAGGAAATGATTCCGGAAGAACCTTCTGAAGTAGCGACGGATGTTGATGATGAAATATTTGATGATGCTGTACAAATGGTATTGGAAATGCAAAGCGCGAGTGTTTCCATGCTTCAACGGAGATTTCGCATCGGTTATACACGAGCAGCCCGCTTGATCGATGCTATGGAGGATCGCAACATAGTAGGACCATACGAAGGAAATAAACCTCGTGCCGTTTTGGTTTCACAACAAACAAATGAAGAAAAGACGTCATAACATGAAGAAAAAACCGAAATAGTAAAAATACTATTTCGGTTTTTTAAAAATAAAGATTTATTTATTTGGTAACCAATGGTATATTAGTTGCTAATAGTGGAATGGAAAAATTACTAACATTCGCATTCTTTTTAAATTAAAAAGTGCACTAATTATGTGATTTTTTTATTCTTTTATTATTATTATATGTGCTTTTCTCTAATAACTGTGCTTAAACTGATGTGGATATAAGCGGAGTTTGTGCAGAAAAAATACTGTATGGTGTATATGTGAAAAGCTCTGAAAAGGAGGATGATATGAAAGTTTATAAGAAGAAAGTCTAGCACCGCACCGTATCGTTTGTCGAAATACATTAAATAAAAGGGGGATTTTATTATGAATTTGCATAAAATTTTGTATTCATTTTGTTTTATGTTAATTATTAGTTTGTTTTTGGTAGCCTGTGGTTCGTCAAATGGAGATAATACCAATGCTGGGGACAATGAAGCTGCAACAAATAACAGTAATACAGAGGAATCTAACGAAAACGACAAAAGTGCTGAAGACTATACTGTTGCTATGGTAACCGATACGGGTGGGGTAGACGATAAATCATTTAACCAGTCCGCATGGGAAGGTTTACAAGCTTGGGGAGAAGAGCACGGTCTTGAGCAGGGTCAGGACGGATATGATTATTCACAATCCGAAGATGACTCCGATTATTTACCAAACTTTACCCGTCTCGTCCGTAATGATTTTGACATTGTATTCGGGATTGGTTTCCTATTGGAAGATGCAGTGAGTAAAATTGCAAGTCAAAATCCGGATAAAAGTTTTGCGATTGTTGATACAGTTGTAGAAGAACCAAACGTAGCGAGTATTACCTTCGCTGAGCATCAAGGTTCCTTTCTTGTTGGTGTTGCAGCAGCGATGACTACAAAGACTGATAAAGTTGGGTTTGTTGGAGGCGTCGATTCTGATTTAATTAACAAATTTGAAGTTGGGTTTGTATCAGGTGTTAAGTCAGTTGATCCGAATATTGAAATAAATATCCAATATGCTGAAGATTTTAGTGATGCTGCAAAAGGAAAACTAATTGCAACCCAGATGTATAATGATGGAGCAGATATTATCTATCATGCTGCGGGCGCAACTGGTAACGGTGTGTTTGCTCAAGCGAAGGATATTAAGAAAAATGAGCCGGAGCGAGAAATTTGGGTAATTGGAGTTGACCGTGATCAGTACGAAGAAGGGTTAAATGAAGACGGTAGTGCAAGTGTTACATTAACTTCCATGGTTAAACGAGTAGATATATCTGTCCATGAGGTAAGCAACCTTGGAATGAATGGTGAATTTCCTGGAGGGGAGATTATTGAGTTTGGACTCGAAGATGAAGGTGTAGGTATCGCCACTACGAATGAAGAGGCGCTATCAACAGACGTATTGGATGCGGTAAAAGACTGGGAAGAAAAAATTAAAAATGGAGAAATTACCGTACCTAAATCACGCGATGAGTTAAAAGAGTTTGAAGAAAATATGTAAGAAAAAAAGGCTGAAAATTTCAGCCTTTTTCAAAATATATACATTATCAATCTATGCTGGAGAGAATTAATTAATCAAGTATAAAATTTCGCAAACGATTCTTAAAAAGAGATAATCATTAGGTCCGAATTAAGGGGTGAAGCCAATGGATTACATAATTGAGATGTTACATATACGTAAAGAGTTTCCAGGTATCGTTGCTAATGATAATATAACTCTGCAAGTTAAAAAAGGAGAAATCCATGCATTATTAGGGGAAAATGGAGCTGGAAAATCAACTTTAATGAATGTACTATTTGGATTATATCAACCAGAAGAAGGAGAAATACGGGTTAAAGGAAAAAATGTAAAGATAACGAATCCAAGTGTTGCTAATCATTATGGAATAGGGATGGTTCATCAGCATTTTATGCTTGTTGATACCTTTACAGTAACCCAGAATATTATACTCGGATCAGAACCTACTAAAAAAGGACAAATAGATCTCAAAACAGCAGAGAAAGAGGTACAAGAAATCTCTGATCGATATGGTTTAAAAGTTGATCCGAAGGCCAAGATAAAAGATATTTCCGTTGGCATGCAACAGCGAGTTGAAATATTAAAGACGCTTTATCGAGGTGCAGATGTATTAATATTTGATGAGCCAACAGCTGTATTGACGCCTCAAGAAATAGATGAGCTTATGGATATTATGAAATCGTTAATTAAAGAAGGTAAATCGATAATTTTAATTACCCATAAGTTAAAAGAAATTATGATCGCTTGTGATATGTGTACGGTAATTCGTAACGGAAAGGGTATCAGAACAATTCCGGTTGCAAACACCTCTGTAGAAGAGTTAGCATCATTGATGGTCGGACGAAAAGTAAGCTTTAAAACTGAGAAAAAAGTAGCCACGCCGAAAGAAATTGTATTGGAAATTGAAGATCTCGTTGTGAAAGATTCTCGAAAAGTAACGATGGTTAAAGGTCTTCATTTGAATGTAAAAGCAGGTGAAATTGTAGGCATTGCTGGTGTAGACGGGAACGGCCAAACGGAATTAATTGAAGCAATTACTGGATTGGCAAAAGCTCAATCAGGAAAGATTTTGTTAAATAAAAAGAATATAACAAATTTATCGCCAAGAAAAATAACAGAAAGCGGTTTAGCGCATATTCCGCAAGATCGCCATAAATTAGGTTTAGTTCTAGATTTCCCAGTAAGTGAAAACATTGTCCTGCAAACATATTATCAACAACCGTTCTCAAAAAACAAAATACTAATATATAACAAAATCTATGATAAAGCAAAAAAGCTAATTAAAGAATACGATGTACGTTCACCAAGTATTCATACAAAAGCCAGGGCATTATCTGGAGGAAACCAACAAAAGGTCATAGCAAGCAGAGAAATTGATCGATCACCTGATTTATTGATTGCAGCTCAACCTACTCGAGGATTAGACGTTGGTGCAATTGAATTTATCCATCGTAAATTAGTTGAAGAGAGAGATAAGGGACGAGCTATTTTGTTAATATCATTTGAATTGGACGAGATATTAGATTTGAGTGATCGAATAGGAGTTATCTTTGATGGGAAAATGGTTGCTGATCTTCAACCTGAACAGACTAATGAAGAAGAGCTTGGACTTTTAATGGCTGGCAGCAAGCGAGAGGTAGGTGGCATATCTTGATGCATAATAAAATGTTTAATATTCTTGTTCCTCTCATCTCTGTATTAATTGGACTGTTGTCAGGTGCAATTATTATGCTTGGCTTTGGCTATAATCCGATCCATGGATATGCAGCCCTTTGGGAAGGAGCTTTTGGAGATTTATATTTCTTCGGAGAAACGATTCGTCAAGTTACCCCATACATATTAACCGGGTTAGCTGTTGCATTTGCTTTTCGTGCAGGGTTATTTAATATTGGTGCGGAGGGCCAAGTAATTATAGGCTGGCTTGCTGCTATTTGGGTAGGAACTTCTTTTCAAGCTCCAATGTTTATTCATTTGCCCTTAGCACTGTTAGCAGCTGCAGTAGGAGGTGCCTTGCTAGGATTTATTCCTGGGTTTTTAAAAGCAAAATTTGGCGTGCATGAAGTTATTGTGACCATTATGCTGAATTATATTGCTTTATACAGTGCAAATGCTATAGTTCGGAATATATTGACGGAGCGGGAGGATAAAACTGAGCCTATAGCTGCTACCGCTTCACTGGCATCCGAATGGTTGCAAGTATTAACATATTATTCCCGTGTTCATTATGGAATTTTAATAGCACTATTAGCAGCTGCGCTCATGTGGTTTATTATAGACCGAACGACAATTGGTTACGAAATTAGGGCGGTTGGTTACAATCAGCATGCTTCTCAATATGTTGGGATGAACGTAAGCAAAAACGTTATTTTAACAATGGTGATTTCTGGAGCATTTGCTGGGCTAGCAGGCTCAATGGAAGGGCTAGGCACATTTGGCAATATGTCTATTCAATCAGGATTTACAAATTTAGGCTTTGACGGAATTGCTGTAGCTTTATTAGGTGCCAATACAGCAATCGGTGTTATTTTAGCAGCTCTTTTATTCGGCACTTTAAAAGTCGGGGCATTAAATATGCCGACAGATGCAGGGGTTCCGAGTGAATTAGTAGATATTATTATTGCTCTCATTATTTTCTTTGTTGCTTCAAGCTATATGATTCGCTGGATAATACTTCGCTTTAAAAAGGGGGAAAAATAATGATTGATATTTTGCAGTCCATAATCCCACCAGCATTGTTTTTTTCTGCCCCGCTAATATTTACAGCTCTTGGTGGAGTCTTTAGTGAGCGGTCTGGCGTAGTCAACATAGGACTCGAAGGTCTTATGATTATGGGGGCTTTTGTTGGAATTGTATTTAATTTAACCTTTTCGGAAATTTTTGGCGCTTGGACTCCGTGGCTATCAGTACTAGCTGCGATGATTGTATCAGGAATATTTTCAATTGTACATGCAATCGCATCTGTTTCTTTCCGGGCGGATCAAGTCGTTAGTGGTGTAGCCATTAATTTCTTAGCTTTAGGAGTTGGAATTTTTCTAACAAAACAATGGTATGATAAAGGTCAAACAGATATGGTGACACGACCGTTTTATACGACTAATATTCCTTTATTGTCGGATATTCCAGTGATTGGCTCAATTTTCTTTAAAGGTGTTTACTTAACTTCCTATATTGCTATTATTGTAGCTGTTATTGCATGGTATATTTTATATAAAACACCGTTTGGATTACAACTGCGTGCAGTAGGTGAGCATCCGATGGCAGCAGATACAAATGGGATCAATGTATACAAAATGCGATACATCGCCGTTATTATTTCTGGAATTCTTGGTGGAGTTGGAGGATCCGTGTTTGCACTGACGATAACACTTAACTTTTCGCAATCAACAATTGTCGGGCAAGGATTTATGGCATTGGCTGCGGTTATTTTTGGTAAATGGCACCCTTTAGGAGCAATGGGAGCAGCATTGTTCTTTGGCTTTGCTCAAAGCTTAAGTGTAATTAGTACAGGGGTTCCCTTACTAAAGGATGTACCACAAATTTACCTGCTTATCGCTCCCTATGTATTAACGATTTTTGCGTTGGCAGGATTTATTGGTCGTGCCGAAGCTCCAAAAGCAAATGGAATACCATATATTAAAGGAACTAGATAACAAAAAAACTGACTCATTTGTGACTGGGTCAGTTTTTTTCGTGCTTGTAATTAATAGCTAACTGACGAGTGCGTATAACAACTTTAAATATGTTACATTATATATAGCAAATGACAACGACTCAGGAGGGACGTTTATGCAGGCAGTATTTGAAGAAACGGTTAGCGATAAAGGGTTAAATTTACACTTAATCCGGAGTGAAAAGTTTAAAACGATTAATATTGTTGCGAAATTCAGAGCACCTCTGCAACGAGAAACAATTACAATGCGCGCTCTACTTCCTTACATTCTTCAACAAGGTACACAGAAATATCCGACGGAAAAAGAGCTGCAGGTAAAGTTGGATAACTTGTACGGAGCAGTTTTATCCATTGACGGTACAAAAAAAGGCAATAGTCACATGATAAGCTTTCGGCTAGAAGTAGCTAATCAAAAGTATATTGCTGATGAATCATCCATCATTGGAAAAGCAATCGATTTATTAAAGGAAATCATTTATTATCCCAAAACAGAAAATAATGGTTTTTACCCGAAAACGTTTGCACGAGAAAAAGAAACTTTGCAGCAAAAAATGAATGCAATTATTGATGATAAAATGGCTTATGCGAATATGCGTCTGATTGACGAAATGTGCCAGCATGAGGCATATGCCATTCATGTCCATGGATATGAGGAAGATCTTCCAAACCTTACGCCAGAAAATGTGTACACCTATTATGAGCAATTATTATCGGAAGATCAACTCGACATTTACATATTGGGAGACTTTGAACAAGACCAATTACGAAATCAATTAACTTCCTCGTTTAAGAAAGAGGAAACAAAGGCAATGTCGTTCGAAGAAGAGAAAAATACAAGAACCGTTGAAATAAAAACAGTCGTTGAAAAGCAAAGTGTCAAGCAAGCAAAACTGCATATGGGCTATCGAACGAATGCTACCTATAAAGATAACGATTATTTTGCTTTACATGTTTTTAATGGCATTTTTGGTGGATTTCCAAGTTCCAAACTATTCTTGAATGTTCGTGAAAAAAACAGTTTGGCTTATTATGCTGCATCCAGAATGGAAAGTCATAAAGGCCTTTTACTTGTGTTCAGTGGGATCGATCCAGCTGATTATGAACAAGCAAAGGACATTATCATGCTACAAATGGAAGCGATGAAATCAGGCGATTTTACAGAAGAAGAGCTAGAGGAAACAAAGAGCTTAATCGTAAATCAACTGCTGGAAACATTGGATCATCCTCAAGGAATTGTTGAAATGCTGTATCAGCAAGTATTGGGAGATAAAAAGGTTTCTCCGGATGATTTTATTGCATCCATCAAACAAGTGACAAAGGAAGAGGTTATTCAAGTTGCAAATAAAATAGAACTCGATACCGTTTATTTACTAACAAACGAAAGCGGTGAAAAAATTGAATAAACAATCGTATGAGAATCTAAATGAGACGTTGTATAAACGGACATTAAATAATGGATTAACCGTGTTGTTGCTACCAAAACAAGAAATGTCCAAAACGTATGGTTTATTTTCAACTGATTATGGATCCATTGACAATACGTTCGTTCCAATTAATCAAGAAAATGAAGTAACAGTTCCGGAGGGTATTGCTCACTTTTTGGAACATAAATTGTTTGAAAAAGAAGACAGGGATGTATTTGCCGATTTTGGTAAGCTGGGAGCTTCTCCAAATGCGTATACGTCATTTACAAAAACAGCTTATTTGTTTTCAGCTACTGCTAATATTGAGCAAAATGTACAAACATTAATCGATTTTGTTCAAGCTCCTTATTTTTCTGAAAAGTCCGTTGAGAAAGAAAAAGGAATTATTGCACAAGAGATTACGATGTATGATGATCAGCCAGATTGGCGGGCTTTCATGGGTATAATTAAAAGTATGTTTGCACACCACCCGGTCAAAAGCGATATTCCCGGAACAGTGGAGTCCATTCAACCCATTACGAAAGATGATTTATACATGTGTTACAATACGTTTTATCATCCAGAAAATATGACGTTGTTTATTGCTGGTAATTTTGATGCCAAATCTATGATGGAACTTATAGAACAGAACCAGTCCAAGAAGCATTTTTCAAAATTGGAAGAGATTAAACGTAATTATCCGAAAGAACAAGAAACTGTAGCACAAAAGGAAACAAAAATAATAATGCCTGTGTCCATACCAAAAGTTACGGTAGGTATTAAAGAGACTGCTCAAACGCTTAAACAGGAAGATTTTTTGCATAGAGATTTGTTACAAAGCATGACTATGGATTATTATTTTTCAGTCGGCGGACCGTTTTACCAGGAACTATATGAAGAAAAGCTTATCGATGATAGCTTTGAATACAGCACAAGTTTAGAGAAGAATTTTGGTTATTCGATGATCAGCAGTAATTCAAATGATCCGGAGCAACTGGCACACCGAATAAAACAACTGTTGTTAAGTACCAACGAACAAACCGTTACAGCTGAAACATTTGAAACAATGAAAAAGAAAAAAATCGGCGAATTGCTCCGATCGATGAATTCGTTGGAGCTTATAGCGAATCAGTATACGCATTATTATTCGGTTGGACTGGATTTCTTTGAATTAATACCTGCTGTTCAAGCATTAACAGTGGAAGAGGCGAATGAATTCATCCAAAACTGGATTGCCGAAGATCGAGTGGCTGTATGCACTATTGCTGCGGAATAAGCGGGTGATGTTTTGGGGAAAAATGTATTAATTATCGGGGCAAGTGGAGATATTGGAATCGCGATTGCGAAACAATTAGCAGCGGAAGGCTATACGTTATTATTGCATTATCATAAAAACAGGCAGCCAATTGATCAATTAATGGATGGGATTGACCAGGAACAAATAATTGCTGTCATGCAAGCTGACCTTTCACAGGAAAATGACATAAAGGCCTTTGTTACAAAGATTGTGTTCCCAGTCGATTCCATTGTTTTTGTTAGTGGGAAAGTCAATTTCGGACTATTCCAAGATGCTTCGATAGAAGCAATGAATGATATGCTTACGTTACATGTAAAGGCACCTTGGATCATTACGAAACACTTGCTTCCCCCGATGATCCAGGAATGCTACGGGAAGATTATTTTTATTACCTCCATATGGGCATCAGACGGTGCGAGTAATGAAGTCATGTACTCCTCAGTAAAAGGTGCTCAAAACAGCTTTGTGAAGGCGTTGGCAAAAGAAGTTGCACGAAGCGGTATTTCAGTAAATGGAATAAGTCCGGGTTTTATTGACACAAAGATGAACGCACATTTAACAGAAAAGGATAGAGATGTAATTATAGACTCCATTCCGGTAAATCGGCCGGGTCTAGCTGAAGAAGTTGCCTATACCGTCTTATTTTTATTGAGTGATAAGGCTGCCTATATCCAAGGAGAAGTTATCCGGGTTTCCGGTGGATGGTAAACGCACTTCTAATACTCTGATCCATTCCATGTATAAACATAAATGAAAATCAAATACTATACATGACATTATGGAAGGAGGTATGTGAAGTGTCTGTTTTGGATAACTTTGAGACATGGAAAGGTTTTCTGGCAAATAAGCTTGACCAGGCAAAGCAACAAGGAATGAGCGACCAAACAATTACAAATGTAGCTAGCGAAGTGGGAGATTATCTTGCTCAACACGTAGATGCTAAAAATAACGAAGAAGCAGTGCTGAGAGAACTTTGGAATGCGGCATCAGAAGATGAACAACAGGCCTTGGCAAGCACGATGGTCAAATTAGTGAAAAATCAAGGCAATACAAATTAATTTTCCTATTTGGTGTGGAAGCTGTATACTTAAAGTACAGCTTCCTTTTTATCTAAAAAAAGAAAAAGTGGTGTTTGAGACATCATTCTTTTATTATTTTAAAGGAAATTTTGAATCAATCTTTTTTTGTTGTCCATTCTCCAATTAAAAAGTAAATTAATTTTCATTTAGTCCTTTTAAGTAAAGAATAAATCATCTATTATATAATATAAAGCATAAATGTATTGTTCAGGAAAAGTGCCAGAATATATAAATGAGGAGTTTATGCATGACTAAAACGGAATGGTATTTTGAGTATGAACTTCAATATAATCGTCCCGGTTTACTTGGTGATATATCGTCTTTACTTGGAATGCTTTCCATTAATATTATTACAATTAATGGTGTGGAAAAGTCCAGGCGGGGAATGTTATTATTGTCTAAATATGATGAAAACATCGTGCGCTTACGATCTATTCTGGAAACAGTGGATACGGTTAAAATAACGAAATTGCGGAAGCCAAAATTACGAGATAAGCTTGCAGTTCGGCATGGAAAATATATTCACAGAGATGAAGAAGATCATAAAACTATTCGCTTTGTGCGTGCCGAGTTGGGAATATTAGTGGACTTTATGGCAGAGCTTTATAAAAGTGATGACCATAAATTAATTGGGGTGCGTGGGATGCCGCGAGTCGGGAAAACAGAATCAATCGTAGCGGCAAGTGTCTGTGCGAATAAACGGTGGTTATTCGTGTCAAGCACACTACTAAAGCAAACGGTCAGAAACGAGCTTATTCAAGGAGAGTACAGTAAAGATAATATTTATATTATAGATGGCGTCGTCTCAAAAAAACGAGCGAATGACCAGCATTGGCAGCTAATTAGGGAAATAATGCAATTGCCAGCCATAAAAGTTGTAGAGCACCCCGATATTTTTGTGCAAGCAACCGAATATAATATAGATGACTTTGATTACATTATTGAACTGCGTAGTGACGAAAATGAAGAAATCACGTATGAACCAATAAAGGAAACAGCATTTGGTCAGGATAATGGTTTTTCGATGTTCGATTTTTAAAATGGATGGTGTTGACTTATGGAAATAGGAGAGAGGCTTAAAGAGGCGCGAGAAGAAAAAGGTGTTTCTTTAGATCATTTACAAGATACGACTAAAATTCAAAAAAGATATTTGATTGCAATTGAAGAAGGGAATTATAGTGTACTCCCTGGAAAATTTTATGCGAAAGCATTTATAAAAGAATATGCAAACGCTGTAGGGCTCAATGCCCAAGAATTGTTGGAAGACTTTGTTGAAAAAACTCCAGTCGACGAAGATAACTCCATTCCTTATACACGAATTCAACGATCACAGAAAACAAGCGGAACAAAGACTTCATCCATGTTTTCATTTATTCCGACAGTTATTGTTATTGTATTAGTTATCGGTATTTTTTTTGTAGCTTGGAGTCTATATCAACAATCGGCAGAGGATGGTGGAACTGAACCTGTTGACCAGCAAGAAGAGGATAAAATTATTCGTAATGTCGAAGAAGACCCGAAATTGGAAGAGGGAACAGAAAACACATCTGATAACGAACAGCAAGAGGATGAATCTGAAACACCTGAGGCAGAAGAAGATACAACGAATGCAGACTTCCAGGTTGTTGAAGAAGGCAGTGGCAAATCACCGGAATCAACATTGAAATTAAGCAACGCTGGTGAAACGGTTGAAATTGTGATTAAAGCGGAAGGGGATTCTTATATAGATGTGAAGGGTGAAAGTGGAGAAAGTTATTTTTCCGGAACGCTTACACCGTCTGAATCTCCAGTGGAAATGGAAGTATCCGGAGAAGAAAAAGTGTATTTTAATGTCGGAAACGCATCGAACGCTACCATTTCCATGAATGACATAGAGATGGAATATCCGGTTGACGCAAATAAATATGTGCATCAAAAAATATGGGTACAATTAGATTAGATTTGCTAAAAGATGCACATTCCCCTGCCAAATAGGGGGCTCATTCTTTTAACCAAGCGGAGGAAAAAATAGCAATGAACATACCAAATAAAATTACATTATCACGCATTTTTTTAATTCCAATATTTATTCTCATTCTGTCTGTTCCTTTTGAATGGGGCATATGGGATATGGGATCAAGAGAATTGCCAATTACTCATCTTGCGGCAGCTGTATTATTTATTATCGCAGCAGGTACTGATTGGCTTGATGGCTATTATGCTCGTAAATATCATTTGATTACAAATATAGGGAAGTTTCTCGATCCGCTTGCAGATAAACTGCTCGTTTCCGCCGCTTTTATATTATTGGTAGAACTGGGATTGGCGCCGGCTTGGATCGTCATTTTGATCATCAGCAGGGAATTTGCAGTAACAGGGCTGCGATTGGTAGCATCTGGGGAAGGCGTTGTGCTTGCAGCAAGTCCACTAGGAAAAATAAAAACCGTTTCACAAATAACAGCCATTGCATTGTTGCTTTTGCATAATTTTCCTTTTTCTTTTATAAACTTTCCTTTAGATGTCATTATGTTATACGCAGCATTTTTATTTACCGTTATCTCAGGGTTCGACTATTTTTATAAAAATTGGCACGTAATGAGGGATTCGAAATAATGAAACAATATAACACAGAAATTATTGCTGTCGGTACAGAATTATTGCTTGGACAAATTAGCAATACAAATGCGCAGTGGTTATCGGAACAGCTTGCCGCATATGGCGTAAATACATATTATCATACGGTTGTAGGAGATAATTTGTCGCGTGTGGAACAGATTTTCAACCAGGCACATCAACGTTCCGATATTATTATTGTTACAGGTGGATTGGGACCAACGCAGGATGATTTAACACGTGAAGCGTTTCAACAACTGAGTCACATGGAAATCACGGAGCATAAACCTTCAATGGATAAAATTATTGATTTTTATAATCGGCAGGAAAAGGAAATGACTCTGAATAACCGAAGACAGGCAAGAGTGTTCGTTGGAGCTAAAGTAATTCCCAACACAGTTGGTATGGCTCCGGGGATGATTGTGACGTTTGAAAGTAAAACGTGGATATTTTTACCGGGTGTACCAAGGGAAATGAAGCAGATGACAATTAATACAGCCCTTCCTTTTATCAGCGAATTAATGGGCGAACAGATGATTATTAAATCCAAAGTTCTTCGTTTTATGGGAATAGGTGAGTCTCAATTGGAACATGAATTGCAAACATTAATTCAGACGCAAGATAATCCGACCGTTGCGCCGCTTGCCCAAAACGATGGCGTTGTTATTAGACTTACTGCTAAGGCGAGTTCAAGTGAACAAGCGGAAACATTATTAAATGAAACGAAGCAGAACGTGCTCGATAAAGTTGGGGAATATTTTTATGGTATGGAACACGATAGTATTCAAGATACTATTCTATCAATGTTAAACAAACAAAATAAATATATTGGCGTTGCAGAAAGTTTAACAGGCGGGATGTTTGCTGACAAGTTGATATCAGCGTCTGGGGCATCGTCAGCATGTCGGGGAGCTATCGTATGTTACGATACGAGCGTGAAAACAAACGTACTGCAAGTTTCCACAAATACAATTAATTCAGAGGGAACGGTGAGCAGCGCATGTGCACTCGAAATGGCTGCGAATGTATGTCAAGTGTTGGACGCTGATATCGGAATCAGCTTTACCGGTGTAGCCGGTCCGGGTGCCGTGGAAGGCCAACCTGTTGGTACGGTTTTTATTGGGATTAGCAGTACATGCGGGAAGCAGAAAGTAGAGAAGTTTCTTTTCGAGGGAGACCGGAATACTGTACGCAGAAGAGCCATGTTAAAAGGATTTGAACTTTTATATCATTTTATTAAAGTGTAAAATTAACCAGCTATTTGCTTATAAACTTTAATTTTTAAATGATATATTTGACCGTTTTTCAAAATTACCAAGAAAAAAACCGGAAAAACTAGAACATTTATTCGCTTTTCTGTTGGCAAATCGCTAAAAACATTGTATGATATGATTAGTTGATTAAAGGAGGTAGTCCCGTTGAATGATAGAAAACAAGCGTTGGATATGGCTTTAAGGAATATAGAAAAGCAATTTGGTAAAGGATCGATTATGAAACTGGGAGAGCAGGCGCAAAAGAAACTTGCTACAATCTCGAGTGGATCACTCGCGTTAGATGTTGCATTGGGAATAGGTGGTTATCCAAAAGGTCGAGTAGTCGAAATCTATGGTCCGGAATCATCCGGAAAAACAACCGTGGCATTACATGCGATTGCTGAAGCCCAGCGAAGTGGTGGCCAGGCTGCTTTTATTGATGCAGAACATGCGCTGGACCCGACTTATGCAAGGGCTCTTGGGGTAGATATTGAGGAATTGCTACTATCGCAGCCAGATACAGGTGAGCAAGCGCTGGAAATTGCTGAGGCTCTTGTACGGAGCGGAGCGGTAGATATTATTGTAGTTGATTCGGTCGCTGCTTTAGTTCCGAAGGCCGAGATTGAAGGAGAAATGGGCGATGCACATGTTGGGTTGCAGGCTCGATTAATGTCTCAGGCATTAAGAAAATTATCCGGAGCAATTAATAAGTCAAACTCCACAGCGATTTTTATTAACCAGATTCGTGAAAAAGTCGGTATTATGTTTGGAAATCCGGAAACTACTCCCGGAGGTCGTGCATTGAAATTTTATTCTTCCGTTCGCCTAGAAGTACGTCGTGCTGAAACGTTAAAACAAGGTAACGAAATGGTAGGAAATAAAACACGGCTTAAAGTTGTTAAAAACAAAGTAGCACCACCTTTCAAACAGGCAATGGTTGATATTATGTATGGAGAAGGGATATCTAAAGAAGGTGAAATTATCGATATTGGAGCCGAGTTGGATATTGTTGAAAAAAGCGGCTCGTGGTATTCCTATAAAGAAGACAGACTTGGTCAAGGCCGGGAAAATGCGAAGCAATTCCTTAAAGAAAATGAAGACATAAAAGTTGAAATCCATACTGCTATCCGAAATCATTATCAGTTGGATGAGGCGGAGGAAGCTGTAGAACAATCCGGATTGGAAGAGAAAGAAGTATAAAGACTGAGTTCTTATATCCAAATTGATACACGCAATAATAAGCGTCAAAGTAACATTACAAAAACAAAGTAGGTTAAAAAGCCTTTTACTAGTATAAACTGGTAGGAGGCTTTTGTTTGAATTTGTTTAATTTTGCAAGCCCGAAATGGAAAACTTAATGGTATTCATTGACATTGATTGTTGGTGCATTTAAAATTAAATTGTATAATTTTATATTTCTATTATACAGTTTTATTTATTAAATATGGTATATGCCGACAATAATGAATTGTACAATTTTATAGCAATAGGAGGTGAAAATTGTGGACAATCCCTTGGTCATCTCCATTTTGCTTGCCTTAATCTTAATCGTCGGTATTGTTGTTGGTTATCTGATTCGTAAATCTATTGCAGAAGCTAAAATATCCAGTGCGGAAGATTTAGCAAAACAAATAGTAGAAGAAGCACATCGGAATGCAGATGCCTCCAAAAAAGAGGCACTTCTTGAGGCGAAGGATGAAAATCATACACTTCGTCAGCAGACAGAAGAAGACATACGTGAGCGCCGTTTGGAACTGCAGAGGCAAGAAGATCGTCTGATGCAAAAAGAAGAAAATCTGGATAGAAAAAGTGTCACACTCGATAAGCGTGAGCTCGTTTTAGAGAATAGAGAACAAACACTAACAGAAAAACAACAACAAATTGAAGAAACGGAAAGCAAAGTGGAAACGATGTGGAATAAGCAGCAAATGGAGCTTGAACGCATTTCAGGATATACAACAGACCAGGCAAAAAAGGTATTGTTGGAACGGGTTGAAAAGGAAGTTACGCATGAAACTGCTCTTATGATCAAAGAAGCAGAAAACAATGCGAAAGAGGAATCAGATAAAAAAGCTAAAAACATCCTTTCCCTCGCATTACAACGTTGCGCAGCAGACCACGTAGCTGAAACAACGGTATCGGTTGTAAACTTGCCAAATGATGAGATGAAAGGTCGCATAATTGGTCGAGAAGGTCGTAATATACGAACGTTGGAAACTTTAACGGGTATAGATTTAATTATTGATGATACGCCCGAGGCAGTTATTTTATCGGGTTTTGATCCAATCCGAAGAGAAACTGCTCGCTTAGCTTTAGAAAAGTTAGTACAAGACGGTAGAATACATCCGGCAAGAATCGAAGAAATGGTAGATAAAGCTAGACGGGAAGTGGATGAATATATACGTGAAATCGGTGAGGAAGCTACCTTTGAGATTGGCGTACATGGATTGCATCCGGATCTAATTAAAATACTTGGTCGTTTGAAGTATCGAACAAGCTATGGTCAAAATGTATTAAAGCATTCTATTGAAGTAGCCTATTTGTCAGGATTGCTTGCTGCAGAACTAGGTGAAGATGAGATGCTTGCAAGAAGAGCAGGACTACTACATGATATTGGAAAAGCGATTGACCATGAAGTAGAAGGAAGTCACGTTGAAATTGGTAAAGAATTAGCAATGAAATATAAGGAACATGAAGTTGTAATTAATTCAATTGCATCACATCATGGTGATGAAGAACCAACGTCGATCATTTCTGTTTTAGTTGCCGCAGCTGATTCGTTATCTGCTGCTAGGCCTGGAGCGAGAAGTGAGACTTTGGAAAACTATATTAAACGGCTTGAGAAGCTGGAAGAGATTTCTGAGTCATTTACAGGTGTCGAAAAATCATTCGCCATTCAAGCAGGCAGAGAAATCCGTATTATGGTTAAGCCAGATGAGATCAAAGATGTAGAAGCCGTACACATCGCAAGAGATATACGGAAGCGTATTGAAAGTGAGCTTAACTACCCTGGTCATATCAAAGTAACAGTGATAAGGGAAACACGAGCAGTTGAATATGCAAAATAAAAAATAGAGCGGTGAGCAATCACTGCTTTATTTTTTTATTTTGACATCCAGATTGCCGTATGGAACACTGTAATTATTAAACTAGATAGGATGAATGAGAGATGAAAGTATTGTTTATTGGTGATGTTGTCGGATCACCCGGACGGGAAATGGTGAAAGAATATTTACCAAAGTTAAGAGAGAAATACCGTCCATCGGCAACGATTATTAATGGAGAAAATGCAGCTTCAGGAAAAGGAATAACCGAAAAAATATATAAAAATTTTCTTGAGTGGGGTGCTCAAGCTATTACAATGGGGAACCATACATGGGCCAAAAAGGAAATATTTGAATTTATTGAAGAGGCAAAGTACTTAATACGGCCTGCCAATTATCCAGAAGGTACACCAGGTCAATCACTTGTTTTTGTACCAGTTAACAATTTGGAGATTGCCGTTATTAACATGCAAGGACGCACATTCCTTTCGACGCTGGATGATCCTTTTCGTAAGATTGATGAATTGATTAAAATAGCTAAAAAAAGAACGAATTTAATTTTTATCGATTTTCATGCAGAAGCAACAAGTGAAAAGCAGGCCTTCGCCTGGTATGTGGATGGAAGAGCAAGTGCTGTAGTTGGAACACATACACATACACAAACGGCGGATGAACGCATTTTGGACAAAGGAACTGCATATATTACAGATGTAGGGATGACTGGCCCGTATGATGGAATTTTAGGAGTGGATCGGCAATCAGTAATGAAGCAATTTTTAACCAATTTGCCAGTTCGTTTTGAGGTGACAAAGGAAGGGAAAAGACAATTAAATGGATGTATCATAACATTGGATGAAAAAACTGGATCAGCCACTGAAATAAAAAGAATTTTGATTAACGATGATCATCCATTTTTTAACTAAATGATTATTTGAATTTTAAAATAGTTCGTGCATAATTAGGTAATAAGGTACCATTTCTTAGAATATAGTAGCAGTAGTTCTATATTAGCTAATGAAGGAGGCACTAGTAATGGACATTTTAAAAGTTTCAGCAAAATCAAATCCCAATTCAGTAGCAGGAGCATTGGCCAATGTATTAAGAGAACACAATACAGCAGAGTTGCAAGCGATCGGAGCCGGAGCTTTAAATCAGTCGGTAAAAGCAGTCGCGATTGCAAGGGGCTTCGTTGCCCCAAGCGGAGTTGATTTAATTTGCATACCTGCATTTACGGACATTATGATTGGTACCGAGGAGCGCACGGCAATTAAGTTAATCGTAGAACCAAGATAATTGAGATCATAATAAATGGTGTTACGTATATACGTAGCACTTTTTTATTGTTTCCACGCAAATATAATAGTTCGTGTTCAAAAAGAGGATAAAAAGTGCAAAACGCAGAAGATTAAAGCAATTTTTAACGAACTTGTTGACCAACCTTTAATAAACAAATATATCTATTTTATGACAAATACAAATGTGCTATTTGTGCATAAAGATCATCTGTTGTTTAATTGATTAAAAACCTTTATACTATACTAATGATACGAGTAATAATTATATTTATGTTTATATAAAAGGCTGTTATCTACATATTAATCGTGTATTAATATTTCGACAACCTATGCTATAAGAGCCATATAAAGTGAATAAAGAAAGGAGCTTCCGCCAAATGAATGAACAGCAAAGAAAAGAAATGGCACAAATTGTTCAAGGCGATCCAAATGATAAAAACGTTGAAAAGAGAAAACCATTGCATGAAAAAACGAGTGCTGATTTTGCACAATACTTTCAGACAACTTATGAACCACCAAATATGAATAAAGCGCGTAAAAGATATCGCGAGAAAATAGAAGTACATTATGATTTCGGTATTCCAAAAGATATGCAGCAAATCGGAAAAGGGAAAAAATTTCTGATACGAACGTATGGATGTCAAATGAATGAACATGATACAGAGGTCATGGCAGGTATTTTAACCGAGATGGGTTATGAGTCAACAACTGAAACAACCGACGCTGATATTATCCTTCTAAATACATGTGCCATTCGTGAAAATGCTGAAAATAAAGTGTTCGGGGAAATCGGTCACTTGAAACCATTAAAACTGGAAAAACCCGATTTAATTCTTGGAGTATGTGGCTGCATGTCTCAACAGGAATCTGTTGTGAATAAAATTATGAAAAAACATCAGCACGTGGATCTCATTTTTGGCACGCATAATATTCATCGGCTACCACACCTTATCAAAGAATCCTTTTTCAGCAAGGAAAAGGTTGTTGAAGTGTGGTCAAAAGAAGGCGATATTATTGAAAATCTTCCTAAAGTCCGCCATGGAAAAATTAAAGCATGGGTAAATATTATGTATGGTTGTGATAAATTTTGCACGTACTGTATCGTACCTATGACACGTGGTAAAGAACGAAGCCGCCGCCCGGAAGATATCGTTCAAGAAGTGCGACATTTGGCAGCTCAAGGATACAAAGAAGTAACGGTACTTGGTCAAAATGTTAATGCATATGGAAAAGACTTTGAAGATATTTCTTATCGTTTTGGAGATTTAATGAACGACCTTCATAAAATAGATATCCCGAGAATTCGTTTTACTACTTCGCATCCAAGGGACTTTGATGATCATTTAATAGAAGTGCTTGCACAAGGCGGCAACTTGCTTGATCATATCCACTTACCAGTGCAGTCGGGAAGCAGTGAAGTGTTAAGACGCATGAACCGAAAATATACCCGCGAGTCATACTTAGAACTGGTATCCAAGATTAAAAAGGCGATACCAAATGTAACGCTGACAACGGATATTATTGTCGGTTTTCCGAACGAAACCGATGAGCAGTTTGAAGAAACAATGACGCTGATGGAAGAAGTAGGGTTTGAATCCGCTTATACGTTTATCTATTCTCCGCGGGAGGGAACTCCAGCTGCCGCAAGGGAAGATAATGTTCCGATGGATGTGAAAAAGAAACGCTTGTATCGTTTAAATGAACTGGTTAATAAACAATCAGCCGAATCAATGAAAATGTATGAAGATAAAGTTGTTAAAGTACTCGTAGAAGGAGAAAGTAAGAAAAATCCTGACGTGCTATCCGGCTATACGGAAAAAAATAAAATTGTCAATTTCAAAGGCCCAAAATCAATCATAGGTGAGATTGTTGAAGTGAAAATTACGGACGCGAAAACATGGTCCCTTGATGGTCTAATGGTCGAAAATACAGTAGAGGTGAATTAGCAATGGCAGTATATACACGTAAGCAAGTATTGGATGAGGCAAAGAATTTAGCGGAAATGTTGGCAAGTACAGAGGAAATTGACCGCTTTAAACAAGTAGAGGCAAAAATAAATGAGAATAAAAAAGTGCAGCAATTAATTTCCCGAATTAAGACGTTGCAGAAGCAAGCAGTCAACTTTCAAGCTTACGAAAAAACAGAAGCGCTTAAAAAAGTGGAAAAAGAAATTGATGATCTGCAAAATGAAATCGACGAGATTCCGGTTGTTCAAGAATTCAAAGAAATTCAAACGGTTGTTAACGATGTATTGCAACTCGTATCAGGAACAATCGCACGAGAAGTGACCAACCATGTTATAGAAGCAACCGGCGGGGATTTGTTAGCCGGAGAAACTGGTTCAAAAAATAAAACAAATAAACCGTGCAGTCATTAAGGTAAACCCAAGTACAGAAATAAATGTACTTGGGTTTTATTATTGTCTTTATTAAATAGAGCAAAAGTCCGAGATTAAGTGCATATAGCACGTACATTCGCTTCGACTAAAGAGGATCCGATTCAGTAGCGGTATGTTTTTTAAAAAACTCTTTTTCTGTAACTGTTTGAAAAATCATTATGCACTTTAGGTATTTGTCTTGCATAAAATGACTATGACAAAAGAGGAGGTATACGCACGATGACTTTTCTTGAAAAAGATTATAGAGAAATCATAACAAAAGCAGTATGCGGAAAAGGGCGAAAGTTTACGAAAGCAACCCATCATGTTTCACCATCACATAGGCCAACAAGCATCCTGGGTTGTTGGGTCATTAACCATCTATATAATGCCAAGAAAAAATCTGAAGATACGGTAGAAATTAATGGTAGCTACGATATAAACATCTGGTATTCGTATAATGATAATACAAAAACAGAAGTAGTAACCGAAAGAGTGACGTATTGCGACTATGTTCCGCTCTCCATTAAGGATGACCATTGTATTAGCGATGAATACGATGTAATAGCTAAAGCAATTCAACAACCAAATTGCTTGGAATGTGAAATTGACAAACACGGAAGCAAAATTGAAGTAGAAGTTGAAAGAGAATTTGGTATCAAAGTAATAGGTGAAACGAAGGTGTATGTCCGAGTAAATCCGACTGGTCACCATTACGATGATGATGATGGGGATTGGGATGCGGAACTGACAGATGATGAACTAACAAATGTTAATCCGGATTTTCTTGGCAGAAGGAAAAAAGATTAATTTTGATTCAAGATTTTTCGCCCTTCCTATGCAGGTCAAGTATTAAGTAGTGGGAGCTATCCTAAAAAAGGATAGCTTTATTTTTTAAATAAGGTCAGAAAGAAAGTATAAATTTTGTGCATAGCTGTCTAGCTTAAGCGTCCAGAAACTAGGCGACTTCCTGCAGCGCCTTGCGATAAAGAAGACTTGCCGATTGGCTTAGACAGAGGCTTAGTCGCCCTTATGCCCTTGGGTGAAAGTCATCATCGATTCGCACAGGTAAAGGAGGGCCAACTAAATACGCCCTTTGCGGGCAACGTTGGCATACCCCTTTTGCAGGGGCATGATTCCTTTATCTAGGATGGGTTGGAATGTTCGATTAAAACCGCCACTTTGCGTGGCAAATCTTTACGGTGGGACGAAAGCGAAGCTACAGTCCCAACATCGAACCACCAGCTCCCGTCTGGCGCAGTCGCTACGTTTCTAGGCAGGGCGCTTGCGCTTTTCTTTAACATTTACGTTAGGTGGTTTTTATAGTTTGTTTGTTTCGTTATTTTTTGTAGCTTGGCATATGTGATCGGAGATAATTTTTCAGCAAGATCAACACGTACATTCTCAATTAATTGATCAGATGAACTCGCTCCGAAGACAGCACTTGTTACCGCAGGATGGTACAAGACGTATTGGAAAGCAAGTCCACTCAACGAATTTTCTTTACTGTATGCACCAAGCTGATTATACATATGCTTGATTTCCTCATATGTATAATCTAAATAACTACTCTTTACTTTCCTTTCGAAAGTTGATTTACTAGTTAATATACCTTTAGCGAGCGGGCCTCGAGCCAATACACTAATATTATTGTCATTCAACAAATCAAGTATTTCCTCTTCGGGTCTGCGATCAAACAAGTTGTATTGCATCATAACAGCATCTATATTGGCTTCTTCTACATATGTTTGAATAACGTTAGGCCGAATTGATGAAATACCATATGCACGAATAATTCCTTCCTGTTTTAATGATTCAAAAGCTGCAATTGTATCGTCAAAAGGATCGTCGATTGTACCACCATGCAATAAATACAAATCGATATAGTCTGTTTTTAATCTGCGCAAACTTTCTTTTACACTGGACATAATATGTTTCTTAGATGGATCCCAAAACCAGTTTTTTGTTTCACGATTAAAATTATTGCCCGTTTTAGTCGTTAAAATAATTTCTTTTCGTTTATTTTTTATTGCATCACCAACAATTTTTTCATTCTCTCCAAAATCATATAAATCAGCTGTGTCCAAATGGTTAATTCCCATATCGATCGCTTGGTCAATTATTTTACCGGCTTTGGTCCGGTCAGTTCCCAGAGACATGCAGCCGAGAGTTAATTCTGAAATGTACAAATCGGATTTACCTATTTGATTTCGTTTCATTTTCAAACATCCCCTTTCATCTATCAATTAGCCTTATTGTAAAAAGGATAGTTATTAATGACAACCATTAAGAATGGGGTATGATAAAATATAATAGGGTAAGCTAGTAATAGGAGGAGGATGTTAATGCAAAAATTCATGGAGAAAACGATAGAAAGGCAATTAATCTATGATGGAAAAATCATTCAAGTACACGTTGATAAGGTCATGCTGCCGAACGGGAAAACCTCCTATCGTGAACTGGTAAACCATCCGGGAGCAGTAGCAATCATCCCTATCACATCGGATCAAAATATTGTTTTTGTGGAACAATATCGGAAGCCTCTGGAAAGATCTTTATTGGAAATACCCGCCGGGAAACTGGAACAAGGAGAGGAACCGGAGATTACTGCCGTAAGAGAACTCGAAGAAGAAACCGGATATACAACCGACCATTTACAATATGTAACTTCGTTTTATACTTCCCCCGGATTTGCTAATGAATTGATTCATATATATATGACAAACAATATTCATCCGTTGAAGGAATCGGTTCAAGGTGATGACGATGAGTTTGTTGAGATTGTAGAAATGAGTTTAGAAGAAGCTAAAAAAGCCACGTCAGACAAAAGAATTTATGATGCTAAAACGATTTACGCACTTACTTATTTAGAAATAGCGAGGATGAACCAATCATGTTAAACGCTCACTTTGCAGATATGCACATTCATATTGGGCGAGATATGCAACTAAACCCTGTCAAAATAACAGCTTCAAAAAGTCTAACGTTAACAAATATTTTAATAGAATCCAGCAGACGAAAAGGAATTCATTTGATCGGAGTAATTGACAGTCACGTACCAACCGTTCAGCAGGAAATTATCGAATTAATCAATCGTGGTGAAGCACACGAGTTGGCGGAAGGAGGCATTCGCTTTGAACAAGTAACGCTAATATTAGGGTGTGAAATTGAAGTATACGATGAATGTTGTAAAGGGCCGATACATGTACTGGCGTATTTCCCTACGCTTAAGCATATAGGTAGGTTCACGAAGTGGCTAGCAACGAAACAGAAAAATATAACGTTAAGCTCACAGCGTTATTACGGTACTGCTAAGGAACTTCAATACAAAGTTAAGGAGCTGGAAGGATTATTTATACCTGCTCATATATTTACTCCTTTTAAAAGCTTATACGGGAAGGGAGTCAAACATTCACTTAACGAAGTGCTCGACCCTACTTTAATCGATGCTGTGGAGCTTGGTTTGAGTTCAAATACGATGATGGCTGATCAAATAGAAGAATTACATCGATATACATTTTTATCTAATTCCGATGCTCATTCTTTAAATAAAATAGCACGAGAATATCAAGAAATGCTGTTGGAGAAACCTTCTTTTAAGGAATTTTACTGGGCTTTACAAGGTATCAAAGGTCGAAAAGTTAAAGCAAACTACGGAATGAATCCGATGCTGGGCAAATATTATACAACCGTCTGCAATGATTGTTTGCAACCTGTATCGTTAACAACAGAAGTATGTCCGTCATGCTCATCGACCAAAATAATAAAAGGCGTGTTTGACCGGATTCAGGAGTTGGCAACGCCATGCAAGCGAAAAGAGGAGCGCCCACCATATTATCATCAGGTTCCTTTGGAATATATTCCAACGCTTGGCCCAAGAACATTTCAAAAATTGCTAGATCATTTTGGAACAGAAATGAATGTGATTCATCATGTTCCTCTAGCTCATTTAAAAAATGTGGTCCCTGAAAAACTAGCACATGCGATTGTGGAGATGAGAGAGGGGAAACAAACGATTATAGCTGGTGGAGGGGGCAAATATGGCAAACTAGCACCTTAAACGGCATGAACGAAAAAAATAACCTTTTTCTTTTTGGTATTTTTACAAGGAATCCTTCATAGTTTTTATAGTAGAGCGTCTATGAATGGAGGATTCCAATGTACAGAAATAGAAATCGTGCAATAAACCATATAACAGAGCATGCAACAATTTATATCTTTATGGTTATATTATTTTTAACAGGGATTATATTTGGCGCAATTATCGTTAATAGTATGAATTTTATTCAAAAACAAGACCTTATTTTTTACTTAGACCGTTTTTTTGGACAAATTATCGATGGCCGAATTATTGAAAATAAAGAGATATTAACAGGGAGTTTTTTTTACCATGCAAAGTACTTGCTCCTCTTGTTTGTATTGGGTTTATCAGTAATAGGTTTGCCGATAATTTGGATTCTAATATTTGTTAAAGGATTAATGATTGGCTTTTCGGTTGGTTTTATTGTAAATCAGTTAGGAATTAAAGGATTACTTCTCGCATCTATATCCATCCTACCGCAAAACTTACTCATTATCCCTATATATATTACAGCGGGAAGTTTGTCTATGATATTTTCCCTGACACTGTTGTCAAAATTGTTTAGTCGAAAAATCTCTCAATCAATCACCGCGCCTTTCGTAACATATGCAACTATTTTTGCTTTATTGTTAGCAGGAGCGTTTATCGCTTCTCTGCTGGAAGCATTTGTTGCTAATGAAGCGATCAAGTCATTTATTAAGTCGTTTTACTAATACTAATTATTAGAAAGTAATTGTTTTAACAGACAATTTATAACGATTATTCTTTGACAGCTGTTCCATGGAAGCATATAATTATAAGAGAGTGCAGGGGGGGAGTTAACATGGAACAGCGAATTGACCGAATAAAAAAACAGTTGCATGCAAAAAGTTATAAGCTAACCCCGCAAAGAGAAGCAACCTTAAGGGTATTGTTGGAGAGAGAAGAAGATCATTTAAGTGCAGAAAATGTTTTTTTACTCGTTAAAGAAAAAGCACCTGAAATTGGTTTGGCTACTGTTTATCGTACACTGGAGTTATTATCCGAGTTAAAAATAGTTGATAAAATTAACTTCGGAGATGGTGTATCTCGTTATGACCTTCGTAAAGAAGGGGTTGAACATTTTCACCACCATCTTGTATGCATTGAATGTGGAGCTGTTGATGAAATCATTGAAGATTTACTAGGTGAAGTGGAGCAAATCGTTGAACAAGATTGGGAATTTCAAGTAAAAGATCATCGTTTAACTTTTCATGGAATTTGCAAGCAATGTCAAACTGCATCCGTCAAAGTAAAATCATGAATTAATATTATAATAAAAATGCGTATTGAAACCTTTTTTCATTTAGAAAGAAGGTTTTTTAGTTATTAAGTATTATCCTTATTACTTCGAATACTGGAATGTTTTAGTACAGTAGTTGTAGTTAACCTTTTTTAAGAGGTAAGAAAGCATTCCTGTAATGAAGCAAAATGAGGATTGAATAAAAAATGTCCCCTTGGTATGATACGAGGTGTCCGCAGCTAGCTAGCAAAAGGACCCTTAAATAAACCAAGGAGGACTATCATGAATTATAAACAAAACGAAAAGATCTTACAACTAACAGACAAAACTTTAATTATTGGAATTGACATCGCGAAGCATACACATGTTGCGCGGGCACAGGATTTCCGTG